>NZ_JBHWWF010000031.1:80176-108512 GCF_042736455.1 Streptomyces sp. NPDC060064 | reverse complement strand
CTGCTGCCCCTGGCCGACGGCGTCGCCGACATCTGCTTCTCCTCCAACGTGCTGGAACACGTCGCCGACCCGCAGACCTTCCTCAGCGAACTGATCCGCGTCACCCGGCCGGGTGGGCTGATCTACGTCTCGTTCACCAACTGGCTCTCCCCCTGGGGCGGTCACGAGTGGGCGCCCTGGCACTACCTGGGCGCGGACCGCGCCCGCGCCCGCTACCTGCGGCGGACCGGGCGCCCCGCCAAGCACACCCTGGGCGAGAACCTCTTCGCGATCCACATCGGTCCGACCCTGCGCCAGGTGCGCGCCCGCGAGGACGTCTCGCTCGTCACGGCCCGCTCGCGGTACTGGCCGTTCCTCGCCCAGGCCGTCACCCGCGTCCCGGGCCTGCGCGAGATCGCCACCTGGAACCTCCTCCTCATCCTCCGGCGCCGAACAGAAACGGCAGCAGCGATGGACAGCCCACTGCGAGCCACCCGTGGCTGAGACGACGTTGACCCTCCCCCCGAGCCGGCCCGGCCGGCCCCGGCCCACCGTGCCGCCCCCGCCGCCGGGCGGCGGGCCGCGCCGCAGATCGTGGCTGCTGGCCTTCTGGGCTGCGGTCCTTGTCGCGTTCCTCTCCGTGTCACCGGGCAGGATGACCTTCGAGACCAAGCTCGGAGTGGTCGCCGACCCATGGAGGTTCATCGGCGACCTCGGGGAGCTGTGGCAGAGCCGCGCCGGATTCGGCGGGCTCGCCAACCAGTACGCGGGATACGCCTTCCCGACCCTCCCGTACTACGCACTCACCGACCTCGCGCACATCCCGGTGTGGCTGGCCGAACGGCTGTGGCTCTCACTGATCGTGGCCACCGCGTTTTGGGGCGCCCTGCGGCTCGCCGAGCGCCTGGTCATCGGCAGCGCACGGACCCGGCTGCTGGGCGCCGTCGGCTACGCGCTGTGGCCCACCTACACCATCGTCGTCGGCTCCACATCGGCGGCCGCGCTCCCCGGCGCGCTGCTCCCGTGGGTACTGCTGCCGCTCACCGGAACCCGCACCCCACGGGTGGCCGCGGCCACGTCCGCGTTACTCATCCCCTTCATGGGCGGAGTCAACGCGGCATCGACACTCGCCGCGCTGCTGCCCGTGGGGCTCTATCTGCTCAGCCGACCGGCAGGTCCTCGCAAGCGCGCCCTGATCGCCTGGTGGGTTCCCGGTGTGGTGCTCGCCACCGCCTGGTGGGTGGTCCCACTGCTGCTGCTCGGCGTCTACGGCGACGACTTCATGCCGTACGTCGAACAGGCCGACACGACCACCGGCACGATGTCGGCGACCGAACTGCTGCGCGGCGCCGGCAACTGGGTCGCCTACCTCCACTTCGGCGAGGCCTGGCTGCCCGCCGGCTGGACCGTGGCGACCGCGACGATCACCATCCTCTGCTCGGCGCTCGCCGCCGCGCTGGGGCTCGCGGGCCTGGCCCGGCGCGATCTGCCCGAACGCCGCTGGCTGCTGCTCACCGTGCTGGCTGTCGTCCTGATCGCCCTGGCCGGATACGCCGGTTCCCTCGGCGCCCCCTTCCACGACACGGTTCGGGACTGGCTGAACGGGCCGCTGCGGCCCTTCCGGAGTATCTACAAGTTCCAACCCGGGCTCGCTCTCGCCCTCGCCTTCGGGCTGATGCACCTGGTGGCGACGGCAAGCGAGAGCCACGGGGCCCGGCCGTTCCCCGCCCGGCGCCACGCCCCCCTCATCGCCGCGCTCCTGGTCCTGCCGGGCCTGGCCTGGCCGTATGTGAACGGGACGGTCCTGCAGCCGGGCGCCTTCAAGGAGCTGCCCGGCCATTGGACGAAGGCCGCCGACTGGCTGGCGAAGAACTCCCCCGACAGCCGCGCTCTCGTCGTCCCCGCCACCGCCCACGGCCTCTACACCTGGGGCTCGCCCATCGACCAGCCCTTCGACGTACTCGCCGACACCCGCTGGGCGCAGCGCGACTTCGTGCCCTTCGGTACGCCCGGCTCGCGGCGTGCCATGGACGCGGTGGAGCAGGCACTCATGAGCGGCAGTGAAGTGCCGGGCCTGCGCGACTACTTGTCACGCGCCGGCCTCTACTTCGTCGTCGTGCGCAACGACCTCGACCCGGACCAGATCGGATACGTCCCGCCGATCACCGTGAAGCGCACCCTGGAAGCCTCCGGCTACCGCAGGGTCACCGGATTCAACCCCGTGCTCACCGGCGGCCGGATCCCCAGCGGCACACCGTTGCAGGTCCAGGGCATCTTCCCGCGGATGCAGGCCGTCGAGATCTACGAGCCGACCGGCAACACCCGGCGGCCCGGACAGGTCGGCCTGCGGGCGGTCGCCGACACCGCCGTGGTCAGCGGCGGCCCCGAAGCACTGTTGCAACTGTCCGCCGATCCGCGCCTGAGGGAGAGGCCCACCGTGCTCACCGGGGACAATCACCCCGGGCTCGGCACACCCGCGGCGCAGTACGTCGCGGACGGGCTGCGCCGCGCCGACACCCGCTTCGGGCTGGTCAACAGCAACACCTCGTACACCTACACCGCGGACGAACGGAACCCCTCCGGGAGCCTGCAGGACCCGGGCGAGCGACCGCGGCAGATCCTGCCGACGAAGGGCACCGGGCATCAGACGACGGCCGTCCTGCGGGGGGCCGCCTCGGTGACCGCATCCAGCAGCGGCAACTGGCTGTTCCACCTGCCGCAGTACGACCCCGTGAACGCCTTCGACGGCAACCCGGGGACCGCGTGGGCCGAGGGCAGTGCCGGAAACGCCGCAGGCCAGTGGCTCCGTATCGGCTTCTCCTCGCCCACCGGCATTCCCGCCTCGCTGCAGCTCACCCCGCTGCCCGGCGACGGAATGCGGGCCGCCCCCACACTCGTACGGGTCGAGACCGACCAGGGCTTCGAGGACAGCCCGCTGGCACCGAACGGAAACCCGCAGCCGGTCAAGGCGCCCGCGGGGCTGGCCAAGTGGCTGAAGATCACCGTCCTGGCGGCCCAGTCCCCCAAGGCCGGACTGGGCGGCGCGGGCTTCAGCGAGGTCGCCGTCCCCGGCGTCCAGGTGACCCGGCTGCTCCGGCTTCCCACCGACGCCCAGGACAACGAGGCCCGGGCCGAGGTCTTCTCCCTCCATCGCGGCAGTGACCCGGGCGGACTCTCGCCGGTCTCGGCCGAGGAGGGCCTGCACCGCCGGTTCGGCGTCGGCCGGGGCGGAGATTTCGCCGTCACGGCCAAGGCGCTGCCGGTGCCGGGCGAGGCGCTGGACCGGCTCGTCACCGGCGCCGATCCGCGGCAGGGGCGGCGGATCACTGCGACCGCCGACTCGACCAGCCGGCTCGGGAACGGCCTCAGCCCGCGCAATCTCGTCGACGAGGACCTGACCACCGCATGGATCGCCGGCGACCGGCCGGTCATTCATCTGCGCTGGCCCGGCCGGAAGACCATCGACGAGATCGTCCTCGCGGCCGCGGGCGGACTCTCCACCCGGCCCGAGCAGATACTGATCAGCACCCCGAACGGCGCCGTGACGGCCGGCGTCGACGAGAACGGCCTGGCCCGCTTCGAGCCGATCACCACGGACCGGCTCGACATCACCATCAGCCGGGCCGCGCCGCTGACCGTCCACAACCCCGTCGCCGACAACCCGATGCAATTGCCGGTCGGCCTCAGCGAGGTCCACATTCCGGCACTCGCCGACCTGCGCACACCACCGCCGGCTTCCCGCTTGAGGTTCTCCGTGCCGTGCGGCGAGGGTCCGCCCCTCGCCGTCGACGGCACGCTGCATGCGACGAGCGCGTCGGGAACGGTGCGCGATCTGACCGAGCGCCGGCCTGTCGAGGTCACGCTCTGCCGTACACCGGAGGGCACTCTTCCGCTGGGCCGAGGACTGCACCAGGTGGAGGCGGGCGACGAAGGTCCCCTCGCGCTCACCGACATCACACTGACCCGCGGCGAGGTCCGCCCGCCCGCCATGAGCAAACAGCGGACGGCGACCGCGGCCGACTGGCGCGGCGACCGGCGGTCCGTGACCGTCGGCGCGGGCGAGGCCGGCTACCTCCAGATGTACGAGAACGCCAACGACGGCTGGAAAGCAACCCTGGACGGCAAGAGGCTGATCCCGTTGCGGATCGACGGCTGGCAGCAGGCCTGGCTGATCCCCGCAGGCGCGGGCGGCACGGTCGAGCTCGAGTACGAACCCGTGCTGCTCTACGACATCGGGATGATCGGCGGCGCGTTGGCGTTGGCGCTGCTGGCGGGTCTCGCGCTGGTACGCCGCCGGGGCGGCAACCCGGCCTCGGTGGCGATGGCCCCGCCGGCGCCCGGATGGGTTCTGGGCTGCGTCGCGCTGACCCTGGTGGTCGCGGTCGTGGCGGGTCCCTTCGCGCTGATCGTCCCCGCGCTGACGGTAGTTGCCCGCCTGCGGCACTCCCTGCTGGTGCCGATCGCACTGGTGGCGATGGCCGGCGCCGGGATCGCGGCCGCGACCGGGGCGGGCGATCCGGTCTCCGCCGGCCGGGGCGCGTTCGGCCCGGCGGCCCAACTGCTGGCGCTCATCGCGCTGTGCGCGGCCGTGGTCACCGTGGACCGGCGGGTACGGGCGACACCTGCCTCCGCGGCACCGGACCCGCAGCCCCTGCCGCAACGGGTGCGGTCCGCAAACGGCCCTGCCGGGCGCGCCGTTCCTGGTCCTGCGCCCCACGCTGAACCGCCCGGCCACGCGGCGCTCAACCCGAGGGAGGCTCCGCCGAGATGACCGCCCTGCAACCCGCCAGGCCCGGGCCGCCGCCCGGGCCCGCTCCGGACCGGATTCCGTTTCCGGTCGTCGACGAGATCTCCCGGCACTGTCTGCGCGAGGAGGAGCCCGAGACCGTACACATAGAGGTGCACCTGCCCCGGCAGCCGGATCCGGAGCGGCTTCGGGCCGCGTTCGGCGAGGCCTTGCGCCGGCACCCGCGGATTCTGGTGCGCGAGGCTCCCGGCCCCTGGTACCGGCGGCGCTACGAATGGGAGCTGACGGGTACCCCGGACGTGGATCCGGTCGGCTTCCCGGAGCCGGGGCCCGGTGCGCTGGAGCGGGCCAGGGCCAGAGCGCTGGCCGAGGCTCCGCCGCTGTCCGTTTCCCCACCCGTCCGGCTGGAGGTGGTGAGGCCGTCGTCGACGGACAGTTCCTGTGTGCTGCTGTTGACGCTCAACCACACCGCCCTGGACGGGCCCGCCTGTCTGCGCGTGCTGGCCACTGCCGCCGAGTTGTACGGCGGCGCCGCCGTCTTCCCGACCTCCCCCGTACGCAATCCCGTCGGCTCGACAGGGCTGCCGGGGCCACCGCCGCCCGGCCGCGCGGGCGGGCCGGCCAGGCCCGCCCGTGTGGCACCGGCGACCAATGCCCGGGGGTCGGCCGACGGAAACGGACTGCTGCTGGCCGAGCTGCCGGTGCCGCGCCGACCGGCCGGGGCCGGCTACACCGTCAACGACCAACTCCTCGTCACCACCTGCCTGATGATCGCCCGCTGGAACCGGCTGCACGACGCCCCGCCCCGCCCGATGCGTATCACCATGCCCGTCGACGACCGTCCCCGCGGCGCCGAGATGCCCATCGGAAACGGCACCCGCCTCGTGGAGGTCGGATTCGGGGTGCAGGAGTGCGCGCCGGAGCCCGGCCCCGAGGCTCTCGCCGCCCTGCTGCACCGCACCGCGGAACGCACCCGCGCCCTGAAGTCCGCACCCCGCCCCCAACTCGGCCACGCCGCAGCCCTCCTCACCGCACCCGCCCTGCCCGTGGGGATGCGGGCTGCCCTGACCCGAGGCCTTCGGCGGGCTGCCGCTCCCTGGACCTCGACGACGCTGCTCAGCAACATCGGGCGTATTCCGTACCCGCTGGACTTCGCGGAGGCGGGCCGGGCGGAGGCCGTCTGGTTCTCGGCTCCCGCCGCGATGCCGCGCGGGCTGACCGTGACCACCGCCAGCACGGGAGGACGGCTGCATCTGGCGCTGCGCTGGTCGCGCGCTCTCCTCGACGACGCGGCAGGACAACGGCTGTGCGACTTCTTCACGGAGTATCTGGCCGCCATGGCGGCTCTGCCGGCCGATTCAGGAGGTGACGGGTCATGACGGGAACTCTCCCCGCGGGACTGCGCGAGTTCTACGAGAACCCGGCCGTCCCCGTCGCCTCCGGAGATGAGCGCAGCCGGCGCCAGGCGGTGATGCTGGCCCGAGTGCTGCCGCCCGAGCCCTCCCTCGTCGTCGACGTCGGCTGCGGCGACGGCTCCGCGGCGGCCACCGCGGGTCCACTCCTCGGCGATCACCGGATCGTCGGTATCGACTGGTCCCAGGACGCGCTGCGCCGGGCCGCCACCCGGATGAACCATGTCGTGCGGGGTGAACTGACGTCGGGCGGGCTGCCGTTGGCCGACGCGAGTGCCGACGCCGTGCTCTTCAGCGAGGTGATCGAGCATCTGGTGGATCCCGACAGCGCCATGGACGAACTGCGCCGCATCCTCAAACCGGGTGGCCATCTGATGCTCTCCACTCCGAACCTGGCCGCCTGGTACAACCGGGTGCTGCTGGCCGCCGGGGTGCAGCCCGTGTTCTCGGAGGTCTGCCTGCGCGGCATTCACGGCCGCCCGGGATCCCAAGTGGTCGGCCATCTACGCCTGTTCACCGCCCGCGCCCTGCGGGGATTCCTCACCGCCGCGGGCTTCGAGGTGGTCACCCTGGCCGGCGCGCCCTTCCACGGTGTCCCGCGCGCCCTGCGCCCGGTCGACCGGGCCGCCTGTGCCGCGCCATCCCTGGCCTCCATCCTCCTGGTGCACGCCAGGCGGGTGTAGGCCCATGTGGTGGGGGGTGGCATCGGCTCTGCTGGCCAACGTCTTCTACAGCACAGGCTTCGTACTCGAGAAGCGGGCGCTGTCGCGCCTGCCGCGACTGAACACGGGACAGCCGGCCCGAGTCGTACGGTTGCTCATCGGCAGCCCGTTGTGGCTCGGCGGTTCGCTCGCGCTCGCCGCCGGCTTCGCGGCACAGCTGGCCGTCTACCGCACCCTTCCCATCGCGGCCGCGCAGGGCATCTTCGTCTCCGGTCTCGTGCTGCTGCTTCTCCTCTCCTCGGTCGTGCTGGGCGAGCGCCCCACCGGCCGCGAGCGACGTGGCGTGGTCGTGATCACCCTCGCCCTGCTGATGGTCGTGGCCTCCCTCCAGCGCTCCGACGCCGTGGGCGGGCATGCCTCGGCCGGCCGTGTCCTGCTGATCTGCCTGCCCGCGCTCGCAGCGGGGCTGTGGCTGTACCGGTCCGTGGAACGCCGGACCCGCCGCCGTCACCGGCTGCCCACCGCGGGCGTCGAATACGGCGTCGCTGTCGGCCTGTTGTACGGCGTCAGCTCGCTCGCCATCAAGGGCGTCTCCGGTCATCTGACGACCCGCGGCATCGGAGACGCGGTCCTCGCCCTGCTGAGGTCCCCCTATCCGTACATCCTGCTCGTCACCTCGGTCACCGGCCTGATCCTGTCCCAGACCGCACTGCAGCGCTGCCGGGCATCTCTGATCGTGCCCGTGTGCACCACCGTCACCTGTCTGTTCACGGCCGCGCTCGGCACTTTCGCCTTCGGCGAGTCCCTGCCGGGAGACCCACTGCGGCTCGCCCTGCGACTCGGCGGCACCGTACTCGCCGTCACCGTCCTGCTGATGCTTCCGCGCCATGACGAACCCCCCACCCCGGCAAAGGAGTTGGCTCATGAAGCCTGACGACCCCCTGCTCCGGATCATCGTCTGCCCGATCGACAAGGGGCAGCTGACGCTGCTCCTGCCCGAGGAGATCCTCTACAACCCGCGGCTGCACCGGCGCTATCCGATCATCGATGGAATACCGCAACTGCTGCCCTCCTCCGGTGCCCGGGTGCCCGACGAGGAGCACGAGCGGATCCTCAGACGAATCGGTCCCTGACATTCGCTGCCGACGGCGGCCATGCGCCTTCCCGAGTCGCCGGCGACGGGTGGGTGTGACCCCGCGGGCCTCATCCGCAGATGCTGCTGGCCCTCCTGGCCCGCGACAGCGGCCACGAGGCGGGAGCCACAGCACTGGCACATGCGATCGCCCGCTGGGCGGCAGCACTCGCCGCCGTACACATCGAGGCCCAGACCATCGGATTCCTGGCCGGCGCCGACCGACCGCACCACCCGAGAATCACTCCTGACCGCCTCGGATGCCGCTCCGCCCCTCGCCACCCAGGCGGTCAGCGCCGACTGCCCGCCCGGCCGTCGCTCGACGCCACCGGGGACGGCGTGCGACTTCACCAGGCGTGTGCTGCTCTTGATGGAGTGGAGACCCACGGCACGGCCCGGGCCCGCCCGCCTGCGGGCCCGGCCCCACAGGCGGTGTCCGCGCAGGAGCGGACACGGGCTGTGAGAAGGAGGAGCCATGTCCCACACGACGAAAGCGTCCCGGCACGTGAGCGGCATGCGGAACGCTCGCTACGGCGAGATTCTTCTCATCTCGCCGGGCGAGGACGGTCATCTCAAGGCTGCCGTCTACAACACCTTCGGCCTCAACGACTGTCCGCCGGAGCAGTGGAACGCGCTCGACCCCCGTGCGCTGGCGGAACAATTCCAGGTGCCGATGGTGTTCCTGAACGGACCCCGCTTCTGGACGATCGACGAGGTCACGACGTTCCAGTGGGGAGACCCCACGATGTTCGACGGCCTGGAGGCCCGCTGGGTGGCCGAGCTCCGCATCCCCCCGGAGATCGACCCCACGGGGGCGACGGCCAAGAAGTTCTACGTCGATTCCACAGTGAAACGGGACACCGAGTACGTCCTGTCCAGCGGCAAACCGGTGCACGAGCTGATCGCCCCCGGCGACCGCACATACGTCCTACAGGCGTACTCCCACACCGTGGACGACAGCCAGACGATGGACACTCTGGCCACGCTCGGCCGGCGGCTGCGACTCCCGCAAGGCTGGCGGTACCGGGTCCACACCCCGGAAAACGACCTTCTCGTACGGACGGTCGCGGGAGATGCCCACGTCGTGCAGGACGAGCTGGAGAACACCTACATGCTCCTCGCCCACTGAGCCCGGCGCGCCCCAGCGCTGTTCCGAGGTGGCCCACCTGCACTGCTGCCTGCGGCGTGCGGCAGGATGACAGGTCGCGCCGAGTGGACTCCGTACGACCCGACGCGACCGCACAACCGCCCTCCCAGACTGCACAGGTGGCATGGTGACGACACATCACATCCGGCTCACAGCGGCAACCCCCGCCGTCCGCGCTCTTCCCCGTACAACGGGAGGAAAGCGGTGAACCGGGACCTCACACTGCACGACGTGATCGTCGCCGGAATCGCGGTGGCCGCAGGCATCGCGGCCGCCCTGCTGCTGCTCGTGATCCTGAAATGGCTCGGCGAACGGGCCGGCAGAACGCGTTGGAGCGGCGACGACATCCTTGTTGACGCCCTGCGGGCACTGGCCCCCTGGGCAGCGATCACCGGCGGCGTGGCGGTCGCGGCGTCGGTGCTGCCACTGAACGCCGGGGTCGGACGCAACGTCACCATGACGCTCACCGCCGTGCTCATCATGGCCGCGACCCTCACGGCCGCGAGGATCGTCGCCGGGATGGTGCAGGCCGTGGCGCAGTCCAGGTCCGGTGTCGCCGGGTCGGCCACCATATTCGTGAACATCACGCGCGTCGTGGTGCTGGCCATGGGCTTCCTTGTCGTACTGGAGACCCTGGGCGTCTCCATCGCCCCGCTGCTCACCGCGCTGGGCGTGGGAGGTCTGGCAGTCGCCCTGGCCTTGCAGGACACTCTGGCCAACCTCTTCGCGGGAGTGCACATCCTCGCTTCCAGAACGGTGCAGCCCGGTGACTACATCAGGCTCAGCAGCGGCGAGGAGGGCTATGTCGTCGACATCAACTGGCGCAACACCGTGGTGCGCCAGCTCTCCAGCAACCTGGTGATCATCCCCAACACGAAGCTGTCCGGCACCAACATGACCAACTTCCACCGGCCGGACCAGCAGATGACGCTCAACGTGCAGGTGGGAGTCGGCTACGACAGCGACCTGGACCATGTCGAGCGGGTCACCACCGAGGTCGTCGAGAGCGTGATGGCGGACATCGCCGGCGCCCTGCCCGACCATGAACCGGCCGTTCGTTTCCACACGTTCGGCGACTCCAGGATCGGCTTCACGGTGATCCTGGGGGTCGGCGAGTTCAGTGACCAGTACCGGATCAAGCACGAGTTCATCAAGCGTCTGCACCGCCGCTACCGTGCCGAGGGCATCAGCATCCCCGCTCCGACGCGGACCATTGCCGTGCAGCAGGGAGAGTTGCCGATTCCCCACCAGCGCTCCGCCGGGGAGCCGATGACCGCACCGACGCATCGGGTCCCCGCGGTGTGACGACCGGGGGCAGAACGCATTCCTGTGTCACCCGTCCCTATGGGCGGCTCACCGTCACGCCTTGCTGAGCCGCACCACGTCCCCTGCCCTGCCGCCCGCGAGGACATCGATCCGGGCTCCGGTGTCCGGATCGGTGAAGGTCTGGCCGGGCGCGTATGCGGCCATGTCCAGCTGGGTGCAACCAGTGGGCGGGGTGGCGGTCGGGTCGGCGTTGATGATCCTGACCGGTCCCTCGCCGGTCTGCGCGGCGGAATCGACCTTGTAGATGAGGACGCCGGTGGAGCAGGCGCCCTGGTCATTGCCCTCGGCGCGGCGGGACTCGGCGACGTACGCCGTGGTCTCGCCGGTGCGCAGTACGGCGATCTTGGTCCCGCCGGGGCGCTCCACCGGGGTCAGCCGTACCGTGCGGCGTCCGGGGCCGGGCAGGCAGGACACCTGGTTGTCGCGGGTCCAGCCGAGCTTCCACGAGTGCCAGCCGAGGTACTGAGGGGCGGGTCCTGCGATGTTGCCCATGACGTCCCAGCCGCCGGCGTACTGGTGGGTGGAGCCGGTGAAGGAATACAGGTCCGGGAGGCCGAAGGTGTGACCGGTCTCGTGGGCGGCGACCTTGTACCCCCAGCGCCACATGTCCTGCCCGAAGGTGACCGCCCACTTGAGGCGGGTGCCGTCGGCGGTGACACCGGGCGTGGTCGGGTCGTAGAGGTAGGTCGGGGAGAAGGAGATCGCGGCCGCTGCCTTCGTGGGAACGACATAGACCATGTCGTACGCGGAGAGGTCCGCGTAGGGGTCGGCGGCGGTGATCGCGTCGCGGACGTACTTCTCGTGGGTCTCGAAGGTGAGGCCGCGCGCGAATCCGTACGAGGTGGAGTCCGCGGGCATCCGGATCCAGCGGTGCAACGAGCTGATGGCGAGCCGGGAGCGGCCGTAGCCGGCTCTGCTCATCCAGTCGGCGGCCGGGGCGAGTTGGGCGGCGTACCCGTCCGTGGAGTCCGTGGCCTGCGCGTCGGGGAAGTCCACGAACACGGTCAGGACGCGGTGGGTGCCGGTGGAGCGCTGGAACTGGGTCCGATCGGTGTTGTGGCCCTCGTCGGTCCAGCCGGTCTTGCCGGGAAGGGCACAATCAGCGGCCGGAGCAGGCGAATTGGGCGTTGTAGCAGCGGTGGCAGCGGTCGGGGCGGCGAGAGCGGAGACGAGGGCGAATACCGCGGTGAGGGGCCGCAGGCGGGTCGGCAGGGCGGACATGTCTCTCCCATTGGGGGCGGTGGTGACAGGCGGAAGCGGAGGGGAAGGACGGCAGAGGATGGGGTTACGCGCGGTCTGCGGCCAGGTCCATCAGACGGGCCAGCACACGGCCGCCGGAGGCGGTGACGCCATCGTGCTCCCATTCATTGGTGATCCAGACGCGGGTGGCACCGACCTCGCACGCGGTGCGCAGGGAGAGTGCGGCGTCCACATACATGTCGTCGTGGTAGACGACCGCGGCGAGGGGGACCTGGTTGGCGGCGAGGCGGTGGGGGTCGTACAGCGGCGGCCAGTCGGCGCGTTCGGCCAGCAGGTCGGCGGCGTCCGCGAAGGGGCGCAGACCCGTGATGTCGCGGAACATCCACGGGTAGATCATTTCTCCGGTGAGCAGAAGGGGATCCGCGTCCTCGGCGAATTCAGGGAGGCCCGCGAGCGCCCGCGAAGCGGCCCAGCCGCTCGAAGCCGCGCCCTGACCGTAGAGCGTCTCCTGCATCACGGCGAACAGCGGATTGTCGGTGAAGCCGGTGAGGGCCATCACCTGATGGAGGAAGGTGTCGGTCAACTCGCCATCTCCGTCCAGGGATTCGTCGAGCAGCCAATGGAGCCGTTCGAAGCCGTCGCCCATGCCGAGGGCGAGTCCGAGGGTGCGCAGGCGGCGGGTGGTGAGGCGGTCTCCACTGGGGAGGTGGACCTCGGTGGTCGCGAGGAGATCGGCGATCCTGCGGAGGCGGGGGGCGTCGTCGGGGTAGCGGGCGTAGAAGTCGAGAACGCGGTCCCGCACCCGCGGGTAGGTGCGGGCGTACACGTCGTCGGCGGTGGCGGTGAGACCGGGCAGACCACCGGTCACGTAGCAGGCCCGCAGGCCCTCGGGTGCCTGGGAGAGGTAGGTGAGGGTGATGAAGCCGCCGTAGCTCTGGCCGAGTGTCTCCCAGGGCTGTCCACCACAGAGCTGACGTCGTATCAGTTCCGCGTCGGCAACCACGGCGTCCGCACGGAAATGGCTGAGATGCGCGGCGAGTTGGGCGGGGGATGTGAAGCGGGCGGCGGACCGGGCGGTGACGGGGGTGGAGCGGCCGGTGCCGCGCTGGTCCAGCAGGAGTACCCGATGGGTCTTGAGCGCCTGGGGCAGCCAGCTCGGTGAACCGGCCGACGGACGGGGTGATTTGCCGCCCGGGCCGCCCTGCAGGTAGAGCAGCCAGGGAAGTCGCTCGCCGACGCGGGCCGGGTCGACGACCTCACGGGCGAAGACCTGGATGTCCGGCCCGTTGGGGGCGGAGTGGTCCAGGGGGACGGTGAAGACGTGGTCGACGGTCGCGTACGCGGGGTTCATGGATCCCTTTCACAGCCCAGGAGCTGCGGCGTGAAGTGTGACATTGCATGGATCATCATGGTGCGGCCGGCTGTCGGCGGGGAGCCCCCAGGTCCGCATAACTCCACGTTATGGACGGCCGTGCCGCCCGAGTCAGCCGTGGTCCGCGCTCGACCACGGCCGCCTCCTCATTGACCTGCGTCGGAACCCCTTGTCACGTTGTTTTCACAGGTGACAGGGTGTACGTGCGGCTCGAGGTGTAGAACTCCAAGGCTGCGTGACCCTGTTCGCGCGGCCCGTGGCTGGATGCCTTGGCGCCGCCGAAAGGCAGGTGGAAGTCGACGCCGGTGGACGGGGCGTTGATCCGGATCATCCCGGTGTCGAGCTGATCCAGTCCGTTGAGGGCCGTGTCCAGGTCCGCGGTGTGGACCGAGGTCACCAGGCCGTACGGGACCGAGTTGGTGATCCGTACCGCGTGGGCGAGGTCGTCGGCGGGCAGCAGGGCCGCGATGGGCCCGAAGACCTCCTCGCGCAGCAGCCGGTGTCCCGGGGACACCTTCTCGACCAGGGTCGGGGCCGCGTACCAGCCGGGGAGGTCGGGCACGGTTCCACCCGCGAGTACCGAGAGCCCGGCCCAGGCACTGCTGACCTGATCGCGAGCATGTTCGTTGATGAGGGGTCCGCACACGGTGGACGGGTCGGCCGGGTCGCCGACCGGGACGGTCCGCAGCGCCTCGGAGAGTGCCTCGCGCAGGGGGTCGAGGGCCGCGCCGACCGCGATCACGCGGCTGGTGGCGGTGCACTTCTGGCCCGCGTATCCGGCAATCGCGGCGGCGATGTGGACCGCGGCCCGCTCGATGTCGGCGTCCGGAAGGACGAGGGCCGCGTTCAGGCCGCCCATCTCCGCCTGGACCGGGATGCCCCGGGCCGTGGCGGCACGTGCGACTGCCCGGCCGACGGTTGTCGAGCCGGTGAAGGAGACGACGTCGGCGGCGGAGACGAGGGCGTTGCCCTCGTTCGCCCCGCCGGGAAGCACGGTGAACACCCCGGCCGACAGGCTCCGTTGGACGATCTCGGCCAGGCGCTGGGCACATGCTGTCGCTTCCGGAGCGGGCTTGAGGACGACCGCGTTGCCCACGGCGAGTGCCGGGGCGGCCTTCCAGCTCGGGATGGCGAAGGGGAAGTTCCAGGGTGTGATGAGGCCCGCGACGCCGTGCGGGCGCCGGCGGGTGAGGAGGAGTCCGGGGCCGCCACCGGGTTCGTGGACGGCGCCGGTGGGTTCGTACGGGGCCTGGGCGTAGTACCGCCAGATCGCGACAGTCCGCGCGACCTCGGCCCGGGCCTCGGCGAGCGGCTTGCCCACCTCGCGCACGGCGAGTCCGGCAAGTTCGTCCGCGGCGGCCTCGATGCCGGTGGCGACCGCGGTGAGCGCCGCCGAACGGGCGGCCGCACCACCGATCAGCCAGCCGGGTTGGGCGGCGCGGGTCCGCTCGACGGCATCAACAACCGTGAACACGCCGGGAGTCGGGATGTTGACGAGTACGTCGGTGGGGTCGGCCGGGTTGTGGGAGACGAGGCTGGTCATAGGAGGGAACCTTCGGGGAAGGGGTCGTGGAGGACATGTCGCGTACACATGCGGGGGGTCCCGTGGTCACTGGTGACCGTCGGCGACGGCCTTCTCGGTGGCGGCCCGGACTCCGGCCTCGATCTCCCCTGTGAGAGGGAAGCGCGGCGGGCGGGTGGGGCCACCGCGGCGGCCGACGATGTCCATGGACAGCTTGATGGACTGGACGAACTCAGTCTTCGAATCCCAGCGCAGCAGCGAGTGCAGGGACTTGTAGAGCGGCACGGCGGTGTCCAGGTCACCGGCGACAGCGGCGTTGTACAGCTCGGCGCAACTGGCGGGGAAGGCGTTGGGGTAGCCGGCGATCCAGCCGACCGCACCGGCCACGGCGAGTTCGAGCAGGACGTCGTCCGCACCGATCAGCAGGTCGAGTTCCGGGGCGAGTTCGGCGATCTCGTACGCGCGCCGTACATCGCCGGTGAACTCCTTGACCGCGACGATGTGCCCGTCGCCGTGCAGCTTGGCCAGCAGCCCGGGCGTCAGATCCACCTTGGTGTCGATGGGATTGTTGTACGCGACGACCGGCACCCCCGCCTTGGCGGCCTCGGCATAGTGGGCGCGGACGGCCTGCTCGTCGGCCCGGTAGGCGTTCGGGGGCAGCAGGAGGACCGAGCCACAGCCGGCTTCGGCCGCCTGCTCCGCCCAGCGGCGGGCCTCGGCGCTGCCGTAGGCGGCGACACCGGGCATTACCCGGGCCCCGTCGCCCGCCGCCTCAACGGCGGTAAGGACCACGCGGGCCCGCTCCTCGTCGGTAAGGGTCTGGTACTCGCCGAGCGAACCGTTCGGCACGACGCCGTCGCAGCCGTTCTCGATCAGCCAGGCGACGTGCTCGGCGTACGCGTCGTAGTCGACGGACAGGTCGTCGCGCAGGGGCAGCGCGGTGGCGACCATGATCCCGCGCCAGGGACGGGTGCTGTTCCAGTTGGTGGCGGTCATGTCAGTAGCCTCTCTATAATGTGTGACATTTTACTGATAGGGATGTGGGCGCCCACAAGAGGACGGGCCGCGGGTCAGCGGTCAATTCCCAGGGGCGGTATCGGGCCCGATCTCGGCGGGCTCGTCGAGCGAGGCGAGTGCCGAGAGCGGAACAGGCACGGCGAACGGACGGCGTTCGGCGGGTGATTCCACGCCGCCCTCGCGGGCTGCCAGACAAGCTACAGCCGTCCCGCACACACGCCCCTGGCACCAGCCCATGCCGGCCCGGGTCAGGAGTTTGACGGTGCGTGCGTCGCGGGCCCCGAGCTCGGCGACGGCATCATGGATGCTTCCGGCGGATACTTCCTCACAGCGGCACACGTCCGTGTCGTCGGTCAGCCAGCCCGTCCAGCCCGGTCCCGGGGCATGGGCGACGGTCATCGCGTCGGCGAAGGCGCGCCGCCGGTCCCGGCGGCGTTGCAGCTCGCGGACGCGCCCCTCGCGGACGGGGTACCCGTAGAGTCTGGCGGCTGACGCGAGCCCGGCCAGTTCCCCTTCCGTGCGGGCCAGCTGCGCGCCACCGACTCCCCCGGTCTCCCCCGCCGCCCACAGGCCACGCACCGAGGTTTCCTGAAGGCCGTCCAGAGCCAGGGCGGATGTCCCGTCAGCCAAGGGGCGGGTGGCGCAGCCCAGTGTGGTGGCCAGCTCGATCTGCGGGACAAGGCCGTGTCCCACAGCGAGCGCGTCGCACTCGATCCGCCGGCCCGCCCCCCGTACGGGCCGCCAGTCGCGGTCGAGCCGGGTGACGGTGACGGCCTCCACCCGGTCGGTGCCGTGCACCTCGGTAACCGCGCTGCGGGTGCGCAGCCGTACCCGGTGCCGCAGCAGAGCGGCACCGTGGACCGCCGCCTCGAGAAGTTTCTGCGGGTTGGCCGCGAGCGCGCGGGGACGGCGGGCGTATCCCAGATAGCCGGACGCCTCGATCACGGCCGGGACCTGCGCGCCGGCGGCGGCCAGCGAGGAGGCGACCGCGAGCAGCAGGGGCCCGCTGCCCGCCACGACCACGCGCCTACCGGGCAGCACCAGGCCGGACTTGAGCATGGCCTGCGCTCCCCCGGCACCCACGACGCCCGGCAAGGTCCAGCCGGGAAAGGGCAGTTGGCGTTCGTACGCCCCCGTCGCGAGCAGGACCGTCCGGGCCCGCACCCGCACCGACCGCTCTGCGGTGCCGTCGACCCCGGTGACGGCGTGCACCGCCCACAGGCCGTGGTCCTCCTTGGCGACCGCCCAGACATGGTGTCCGTGGAGGTGGCTGACGTCGCTCTGCTCCAGGCGTCGGCGGAGCTCGGCGAAGGCAGCCCAGTCGTGGTGCAGGGCCTCGGGCCGCGCCGCCTTCAGGCTGGGCGCCGGATGCCGGTAGAACTGCCCACCGGTCTGGGACGAGGCGTCCAGCAGAGCTACGGACAGGCCGAGTTCGGCGGCGGTGACGGCGCCCGCGAGACCGGCGGAGCCCGCTCCGATCACCACGAGGTCGTACGGGTCAGACGCTGAGGCCGGCATGGCCGTGTCCCTCCTGGGTGGTGATCACGTCGCCGGGACGGGCAGGCACCAGACAGGCTCTGCGGTTGGGCTCCCCGTTGATGACGGCGAGACAGTCGTAGCACTGCCCGATGCCGCAGAAGACACCCCGCGGGCGGCCGGCCTTGCGCGTGGTGCGCCAGGCGAGGATGCCCGCGGACCACAGGGCTGCGGCGACGGACTGCCCGGGCAGGGCGGTGACGGGACTGCCGTCCATCGTGATCTCGAAAGACGGGCCGGGGTTCGCCCCGACCAGGTCGGCGGGGGTACGGGCCACTGCGGGCCTCCTCTCGTAGCAGATGGGTCAAGCGGCGGATTCGAAGCGGCCGGGATGGAACGGGCCCAGGTCCAGGGGAAGTTCACCGCCGTCCAAACAGCGCGCGACGATCAGCCCGGTGGCCGGAGCAAGCCCGATCCCCGCGCCTTCGTGACCGCAGGCGTGCAGCAGGCCGGGCACTCGCGGATCGGGGCCGATGGCAGGGAGATGGTCGGGCAGGTACGGACGGAAACCCGCATACGTCCGCATCGCCCGGACCCCGGCCAGGACCGGGAACAGTGCGGTGGCCTGCGCCGCCAGACGGCGCAGCACCTCGGTCGACAACGTACGGTCGAAGCCGACCCGTTCCCGGCTGGCACCGATCAGGACGGGGCCCGCCGGGGTGCCCTCGACCACGGCCGAGGTTTGCAGCGCGGCCGAACCGCTCGCGACATCGGAGACATAGTCCGCGGAGTACACCTTGTGCCGCACCATGCGCGGCAGCGGTTCGGTGACAAGGACGAAACCGCGGCGGGGCAGCACGGGAAGCTCGACGCCCGCGAGCCGGGCCAGCTCGCCACCCCAGGCGCCGGCGGCGTTGACCACGTGCGGGGCATGCACATCGCCGGCCACCGTATGCACTCCCCGCACCCGTCCGTCCGCCGTGGTGAGCAGGCCGGTGACCTCCTCGTCGAGCCTGAGGCACACCCGGTCACCGCCCGCGCGCAGCAGATGCGCGGCCGCCAGGGCCGGCATGACCTGCGCATCCTGGGGGTAGTGGAAGCCACCTGCCAGGCCGGTGGCCAGATGCGGCTCCAGGTCCTTCAACCCGTCCCCCGGGACTTCCTCCGACCGCACACCGGCCTTCTCCTGTCCGGCCGCGAAGTCGCGCAGGGCTTGCATCCCGGCCTCCCCGGAGGCGACGACGAGGCCGCCCTTGGGTTCGTACTCGATCTGCGGCGGGAGCAGTTCGGCCAGCTCCTGCCACAACCCGGTGGACAGCAGCGCGAGTTCGAGTTCGGGTCCGGGCTCCTTGTCGGAGACCAGGAGGTTGCCCTCGCCGGCACCCGTGCTGCCGCCCGCGACGGGGCCGCGGTCGATCACGGTGACGGAGAGGCCGGCCCGGGCTGCGTAGTAGGCGCAGGCCGCGCCGACCACGCCCGCACCGACGACGATGACGTCCGAGGTGTTTCTTGTGAGCACAGCAGTAATATTTCACATAGCACTGACGATGCCAAGGGTTTCGCGCGATCCGCCCGCCGCTCACCCTTCCGGCGGTCCCCCTCGGACACAGGTGAGTAACGGACTCGCCGATGCCTTGTCAGTGCAATTTCACATTACTATGTTACCGGTCACATTCCAGCCCTCTGGCTGGCCGACTGTTCTCGGAGTGACCACTGATGAACAAGCGCACCCTTACCGCCGTCGCCACCGCCCTGGCGGCAACCATCACACTCGGCACAGCCGGCTGTTCCGGCTCCAAGCACCCGGCCGCGGGCAAAGGCGCCGGCGGCAAGAACCCGGCGACCGCCAACCAAGGCGCCGCAGTCGGCGGCACTCCGCAGAAGGGCGGCACCCTCACGGTCCTGTCCAACCAGGACTTCACCCACCTCGACCCGGCACGCAACTGGGTGATGAGCGACATGGAGTTCGGGACCCGGCTGCTCTACCGCACCCTGGTCACCTACAAGGCAGCCCCCGGCACGGCGGGCGGTGAACTCGTCCCGGACCTCGCGACCGACCTCGGCACCTCCTCCAACGGCGCCAAGACCTGGACCTTCCACCTCAAGCAGGGAATCAAGTACGAGGACGGCACGCCCGTCACCGCGCAGGACATCAAGTACAACGTGGAGCGGTCCTTCTCCCCCGACCTGCCCGGCGGCGCCGACTACGCGGCCCGCTACCTGGCCGGCGCCGAGGGCTACCAGGGACCTGCCGAGGGCAAGCACCTCGACTCCATCAGGACGCCCGACGACCACACGATCGTCTTCGAACTCCGCAAGCCCTTCGCGGAGTTCCCGAACGCCACCGTCATGCCGACCTTCGCCCCGGTACCCAAGGGCCAGGACAAGGGGCCGCAGTACGACAACCGGCCGTTCTCCTCGGGCCCGTACAAGATCGAGTCGTACCAGCGCGGCAAGAAGCTGGTGCTGGTGCGCAACACCAGCTGGGACGCCTCGACCGACGAGGTGCGCAAGGCGTACCCGGACAAGCTGGTCATGGTGATGGGGCTGAAGGCCAACCAGATCGACGACCGGCTGATCGCCAGCCAGGGCGCGGACGCCTCCGCCGTCTCCTGGGGTGCGCTGCGGCCGGAGAGCGCGGCCAAGGTGCTGCCCAGCGCGGAGGTGCGGAAGCGACTTATTGCCGAGTCGACCAACTGCACGGACATGGTCCAGATGCACACCGGGCGGGCTCCGTTCAATGATGTGAAGGTCCGTCAGGCGGTGCAGTACGCGCTCGACAGGGACTCAGTGCTCACTGCCTCGGGCGGCCCCGCCTTCAACGACCTGTCCACCGCCTACATGCCGGCCACCCTCTTCGACGGCAAGGAACCGGACACTCTGAAGATCCCCGCGACCGGGGATGTCGAGAAGGCGAAGCAGCTGCTGAAGGAGGCGGGCAAGCCGGACGGGTTCGAGACGAAGATGACCGTCTCGACCGGGGACAAGGGGCGGGCCGAGGCGATCCAGCAGTCGCTGGGCAAGGCCGGGATCAAGGTCACCATCGAGACCGTCGACCCGTCGGCGTTCTACGCGACGATCGGCGACACCAAGAACCGCACCGACATCGCGTACACGGGCTGGTGCCCCGACTACCCGTCCGGCTCCACCTTCCTGCCGTTCGTCTTCGACGGCCGCTACATCAAGGAGAAGGGCAACTCCGGCAACCACTCGCTCTTCCGCGACCGGTCGACCATGAAGCGGATGGACGAAATCGCCGCCATGACCGATGCCAAGCAGGCCAACACCGCCTGGCGGCAGCTGGACGGCGAGATCCTCGCCATGGCCCCCGCCGTACCGGTCCTGGTCCGCCGCTGGCCCCTGGTGCTCGGCAGCAACATCGCGGGCGCCTACGGTCAGACCTCCTTCGGCGGTCAGCTCGACTACGCCACAGTCGGCCTCAAGGACCCCTCCAAGAGCCAGGGCTGAGGGTTCGACAGATCATGACCACAGCAACTGCACCAGTGGAGGTTCCGGCGGGCAGCGGCCCCTGGCAGCTGGCCCGCGCGGAACTGCGCCGCCGCACCTCCGTCAAGATCTCCCTTGTCATCGTCGCGCTCTTCGTCGTCATGGCCGCCGCCGCGCCCCTGCTGAGCGCGCTGGGCGGCTGGTCGCCCGACGAGTTCGACAAGTCCGCCGTCGACCCCTATCTGGGCGGGCTGCCGCTCGGACCGCTCGGCGGGATCTCCGCCGACCACTGGCTGGGCGTCGAACCCGTCTCCGGCCGCGACCTGTTCGCCCGGGTCGTGCACGGCGCCCAGGTCTCCCTCCTGATCGCCTTCACCGCGACCGCGATCGTCGTGGTCGCGGGCACGGCGGCCGGGATCGCGGCAGGCTACTTCGGCGGCCGCACCGACGCGGTCCTCAGCCGGATCATGGACCTGACCATGTCCTTCCCCTCACTCATCTTCATGATCGCGATGATGTCGGTGGCCAAGGACGTCAACCGGATCGTGCTGATGACCGCGGTGATCGGGCTGTTCGGCTGGCCCGGCATCGCCCGCGTGGTCCGCGGCCAGACACTCTCGCTCAAGCACCGCGAGTACGTCGACGCCGCGCGGGTGGGCGGATCGGGGCCCTGGCGGATCCTCACCCGCGACATCCTCCCGGGCGTCGCCGGGCCCGTCATCGCCTACACCACCCTGATCATCCCGGGCATGATCGCCACCGAAGCGGCCCTGAGCTATCTGGGCGTCGGCGTCCGCCCGCCCACCCCCTCCTGGGGCCAGATGATCGCCGAGAGCGTCGCCTTCTACGACACGGATCCCATGTACTTCGTCATCCCGAGCATCTGCCTCTTCCTCGCCGTGCTCGCCTTCACCCTCCTCGGAGACGCGCTGCGGGACATCCTCGACCCGAGGGGAAGCCGCACATGACCCGCTACCTCGGCCGCCGGCTGCTCGGCGTGATCGGCGTGCTGATCGCGATCGCCGCCGTCACCTTCACCATCTTCTACGTCCTGCCCTCCGACCCGGCCGCCGCGGCCTGCGGCAAGTCGTGCAGCGCCGAACGCCTCACGGCGATCCGCGCCCACATGGGCCTGGACCAGCCGATCTGGGCGCAGTTCTGGGACTTCCTCTCCGGCATCTTCACCGGCCGCACTCTGGGCAGCGGCCAGTACGCGCTGCACTGCGGCTTTCCGTGCCTCGGCTACTCGTACGAGAACAGCGAGTCCGTCTGGGGCCTGCTGATGGACCGGCTTCCGGTCTCCGCCTCGCTGGCGTTCGGCGCGGCGGTGCTGTGGCTGCTGCTCGGACTGACCGCCGGAGTCACCGCCGCCCTGCGCAAGGACACCCTGCTCGACCGGGTCCTGATGATCGGCGCGGTCGGCGCCGCCTCGATGCCCGTGTACTTCACCTCGATGATGCTCATCTACGGGCTGATCCGGGTGGCGGGGCTGTTCCCCTATCCGCAGTACGTGTCCTTCGGCAGCGACCCCGTCCACTGGGCGACCAACCTGCTCCTGCCGTGGCTGGCACTCGCCATCCTGTACGCGGCCATGTACGCACGCCAGAGCCGCAGTTCGATGATCGAGACGATGGCGGAGCCGTTCATCCGCACGGCCCGCGCCAAGGGCCTGCCGCGTCGCACGGTCGTCGTCAAGCACGGGTTGCGGGCCGGCATGACGCCGATCCTCACCATCTTCGGCATGGACCTGGGCGGGCTCCTCGCGGGCGCCGTCATCACCGAGTCCATCTTCGGACTCCCGGGCATCGGCCGGCTCTTCTACGGCGCGCTCTCCAGCGGGGACCAGCCGGTCATCCTCGGGGTCACGCTGCTGGCCGCCACTTTCATCGTCGTCGCCAACCTGGCCGTCGACCTGCTGTACGCCGTCGTCGACCCGAGGGTGAGGTTCTGATGACTGGAAGTCAATCTCTGCTGAGCGTACGGGACTTGAGTGTCATCTTCGCGACGAAGCGGGGGCCGGTACGGGCCGTGGACTCACTCAGCTTCGACGTCCACCGGGGCCGCACCCTGGGCATCGTCGGCGAGTCCGGTTCGGGCAAGTCCGTCACCTCGATGGCGGTGCTCGGGCTGCACACCGCCGCCGAGGTCACCGGCTCGATCAGCCTCGACGGACAGGAGCTGCTGGGGCTCCGGGAGCGGGAGCTGAACCGGCTGCGGGGCCGCCGGATGGCCATGATCTTCCAGGACCCGCTCTCCAGCCTCCACCCCTACTACACGGTCGGCGAGCAGATCGCCGAACACCACCGGGTCCACTTCAACTCCCGCCGTGCGGTGGCCCACAGACGGGCCGTGGAGATGCTCGCCGAGGTCGGCATCCCCGAGCCGGCACGCCGGGCGGGCGAGTATCCGCACCAGTTCTCCGGCGGGATGCGCCAGCGCGTGATGATCGCCATGGCACTGGCCTGCGAGCCCGAACTCCTCATCGCGGACGAGCCGACCACCGCCCTCGACGTCACCGTCCAGGCCCAGATCCTGGAGCTGATCGCCCGGCTGCAGGAGGAGCGCGGACTCGCCGTCGTCATGATCACCCACGATCTCGGGGTGGTCGCCCGGGTCGCCCACGAGGTGCTGGTGATGTACGGCGGACGCGCGGCCGAACAAGCCCCGGTGGACACCCTGTTCGCAACCCCCGCCCACCCCTACACCCGCGGGCTGCTCGACTCTCTGCCCCGGCTCGACGACAGCGACGACGAACCGCTGCGGGCCATCCCCGGCAGCCCGCCGTCCCTGCTGGCCCCCGCGCCCGGCTGTGCGTTCGCGCCCCGCTGTGCCCGGGCGGCAGGCGCCTCGGAGAGCGAGCGGCTGCGCTGCGAGACCGAACGGCCCCTGCTCTCCGGACCGGCCGAGCATCCGGCCGCCTGCCACCTCCCCGCATACGAAGGCGTCGCCTCATGACCAGTACAGCTCAGCCACTCCTCAGCGAGCGACCACTCCTCAGCGTGCGGGACGTAACGATGGCCTTCCCGGGAAAGCGCCGCGGCAGGGATCCCGTGCGAGCCGTCGACGGCATCAGCTTCGATGTGGCCGCCGGCGAAACGCTGGGCCTGGTCGGGGAGTCCGGCTGCGGCAAGTCCACCACCGGCCGCATGATCGTACGGCTGCTCGAACCCACCACCGGCTCGATCACCTACGACGGCCACGACATCAGCCACCTGTCCCAGCGCGAACTCAAGCCACTGCGCCGCGAACTCCAGATGGTCTTCCAGGACCCGCACTCCTCCCTCAATCCGCGACAGACCGTGGCCCGGATCATCTCCGACCCCCTTCTGGCGCAAGGGAGTTCGCCGACGGACGCACGCAAGCGAGCGGCCGAGCTGATGGACCTGGTCGGACTCATCCCCGAGCACATCGACCGCTATCCGCACGAGTTCTCCGGCGGCCAGGCCCAGCGCATCGGCATCGCCCGCTCGCTCGCCACCAGCCCCCGGCTGGTCGTCGCCGACGAGCCCGTCTCCGCCCTCGACGTCTCCGTACAGGCCCAGATCGTCAACCTCATGGAACGCCTCCAGCAGGAGCTCGGCCTGGCCTACCTCTTCATCGCCCACGACCTCTCGGTCGTCAAGCGGGTCTGCGACCGGGTCGCCGTCATGTACCTCGGCCGGATCGTCGAAATCGGCGACAAGGAACGGGTGTACGCCGCCCCCGCCCACCCCTACACCCGGGCACTGCTCTCCGCGGTGCCCCTGCCCGACCCGGCGGCCGAGCGGGCCCGTGAGCGCATCACGCTCCTGGGCGACCCGCCCAGCCCGGCCGCTCCCCCACCGGGCTGCACCTTCCACCCACGTTGCGCCAAGGCCCAGGCCATCTGCCGCGCCGAGGCGCCACTGCTGCGGATCGCCGCACCGGGCGAGCCGCGGGAGGTCGCCTGCCACTTCCCCGAGGCGGCCTGAACACGGCCCAGCCCCGGATCCGCACAACGGATCCGGGGCACGACTGTTCCGTCCTGGCTAGGACTTGGTGACTCGCACCGTCTCCCCGTAGCCATCGGCGCTCAGCACGTCGATCCGTACCCCGGCCGCGGAGTCCGTGAATGACTCACCGGCCCAGTACGGGGCATCGTCCAGCGGGCGGCACCCGCTCGCCGGAGTGGCACTGGGCTTGGCGTCCATGACCCGGATCGGTCCGTAGCCGGTCTGCACGGATGTGTCGACCTTGTAGACCAGCGCGCCGGTCGAACAGGCTGCCGTGTCCGCCTGGACCGACCGGCGGGATTCGACGACGTACGCGGTCGTCGGTCCCGTACGCACCACAGCCAACTTGGTGCCGCTGCCGTACTCGACCGCGGTGAGATACACCGTGCCGCTGCCGGCCGAGGCCTGGCAGTAGACCTGACTGTCATCGGTCCAGCCGAGCTTCCACGACTCCCAGCCGAAATACTGCGGCGCCTTCCCCCCAACCAGACCCATCACGTCCCAGCCGCCGACGAACCGGTGGCCATCGGTGCCCGTGTCAAAGGCGTACAGGTCCGGCAGCCCGAAGCTGTGGGCGGTCTCATGGCCGACCAGCTTCGGACCCCAGTGCCACATGTCCTGGCCGAAGGTCACCGCCCACTTGATCCTGGTGCCGTCGGCGACGACACCCGCCGTGCCCGGGTCGTACACGTACGTGGGGGTGAACGAGATCGCCGACGCGTTCCTCGTCGCGACGACGTACACCATGTCGTACCGCGAGAAGTCCACATCCGGGTCGGCGGCCGTCACGGCATCCCTGAGGTATGCCTCGTGTGCCTCGTGGCCGAGACCGCGTGCGAAGCCGTAGTCCGTGGAGTTGTGCGGCATCCGAACCCAGCGCTGCTGCTGGGTGATGGCGAGCCACACCTTGCCGTACGAGGCGTTCCACAGCCAGTCCGCGCCGGGCGTGAGCTGTGCCGCGTCGTCGGCCGGGGACTCGGTGGCCGGTGCGTCCGGGAAGTCCACGAAGATCATGCCGACCCTGATGGTGCCGACGGGGCGCTGGAAGACGGAGTAGTCGGTGTCGTGGCCCTCGTCCGTCCAGCCGGTGGTGCCGCCAAGGGCACAGGCTGATGGGCCGGCTGAAGCCGCCTTGGCGGGCGGCGTGCCGAGGAGCAGCAGGAGCATGGCGGCCAGCAGCGCAGGCAAGAGCACCCTGTGCGCCGGCGTCAAAGGACGGGATCGTCTCACGTGATCACTACCTCTCGACCTATGGCATGTGACATTTCACACAAGACTGCAGCTGCACGCCCCTGTCCGAAAGCTGTCGTTGCTCCATAACATCCCCGCCATGGATCTGGAGGTACGGCATCTGCGGGTGGTATGCGCGATCGCCGAGGCGGGCAGCCTCACTCGCGCCGCTGCCTCGCTGCGCATGACTCAGCCGGGGCTCAGCACCCAACTGCGCCGCATTGAGGCCATGCTGGGCGGAGCCCTCTTCGACCGCAGGCAAGCCGGCGCCGTCCCCACACCCTTCGGCGAGCTGGTACTGAGCCGGGCGCAGGCCATCCTGCCGGGGATCGACGGCCTCCTCGCCGACACCGCCCGGGCCGCCCTGGCCGCCCGCCGAACCTCGGCCCCTGAGCGAGTCCGCATCGGGTCGGTCGGCGCCCCCCTGATCGGCCATCTCATTCTGGCCGTAAAGGAGCTGCTGCCCCACTCCGAAGTGACCTCGCGCTGTCAGTACTCCCCCACAACTCTGCTCGACGATCTTGCGGCGGGCCGCTTGGAAGCGACAGTGCTCGGCGACCATCCCGACCAGGAGCTACCGCCACTCGAGGGCGTGGTGCTCAACCCGATCGTCACCGAGCCCGTATTCGCCCTCCTGCCGACGGCCCACCCGCTGGCGGCGCAGGAGGAGGTCTCGCTGGCTCAACTCATGGACGAGGACTGGGCAGTCCCCCGCCCCGACAGCGACCGCACCCGCGAATACTGGTCGTCCGTCTGCGCTCAGGCAGGTCGCCGTCCGTTCACCCCGTACGAAGCCGAGGGGCGGCAGTTGATCGAGATCGTACGGGCCGGCTTGGCCGTCAGCCTCTGCCAGGCCACCTTCATCGAAGCCCCGGGCGTCGCTGTCCGTCCGCTCGCCGGAAATCCTCTGTGGTACCGGCATGTTCTGGCCTGGCACCGCGACGGCGCTCTCGCCGCACACGGGGCCGAAATCCACCGCAGAGTCGCCGCCGGCTATCTGGACACCTGCGCCGCCAGCCCTGCGTACGCACGTTGGCGAGAACGGCATCCGCAATCGGCCGGATCGGCGGAGACCAGAACCTGAGCCCATGGGCGAGGGGCACGCGGCTGACGAAGCCGTTGTCGCAGCCGGAGGTGGCTGTCGAGCGGCATTGCGGTCCGGCGCCTTGTCGTGGACAGTTGCTCCCGGTACAGGGAGCCGAACGCTTGGAGGAGAGGTCGGACCGGTATGAGAGGACCGCTGCTGCACCGGCGGTTTCCGCAGCTGGTCACCTCATTGCCGTACCTCCCGCTCGGCGATCGGCCGACGCCCGTACGCGAGCTGACCGGGTTGGCACACGGGGTCTCGCTGTGGTGCAAGGACGAGAGCGGGTTCGGCTCGGGCGGGTGGGGTGGCAACAAGATCCGCAAGCTTGAGTGGATCCTCCCCGATGTGCAACGCCGTGGGACACGAACCATCCTCACAGTGGGTGGTCTCGGTACGAACTGGGGCCTGGCCACGGCTCTTTACGCTCGGGAGCAGGGCCTGACCACCGCGCTCGCCCTGATCGACCAGCCGGTCGACGACCACGTCCGGGCACAACTGGAGCGGCTTCGACGGTCCGGTGCCACCCTGCACTTCACCCGTACCAAGAATCGGACAATCGCCGCCGCCCCCTGGCTCTTCCTTCGCCATGCCACGGGGAGACGGCTGCCATACTTCCTGCCGGCGGGCGGATCCGCACCGGTCGGTACGCTCGGCTACATCGAAGCAGCCCTCGAGCTCGCGGCCCAGGTAGCGGACGGCGCCCTGCCGGAACCCTCGCATGTGGTCACCGCCGTCGGCTCAGGGGGTACGGCCGCGGGACTGGCTCTCGGCCTCCGGCTGGCAGGGCTGCGCCGCACCCGAGTGGTGGGCGTGGTCGTCAATCACACGCTGCAGCTGGACGCGCAAGCCGTGGTCACGCTGGCCAGGAAAACCGAGCGTTTGCTTCGCAGGCGGGGCGCGAACCTTCCTCCGATCCAGATCGCGCCGGACGATGTGACGATGGTGCGGGACTGGCTGGGCCCGGGCTACGGCTACGCCACACCGCAGGCCCTTGAGGCGCAGCGACTCGCCGCCGACAGTGCGCACATGGAGCTTGAGCCCGTGTACACGGCGAAAGCGCTGGCTGCCGTGCTCGCGATGGCGGCCGACGGTCGCCTCGGCACCGGCCCTGTTCTGTTCCTCCATACCCACGGCCCCAGGGACGGCCTCTGAGCACCACCGGCTCCAGGTGAGCAACTCCGCGTCGAGGTCTGCCGGTTCCAAGCGGACATCGTCCGCGGGGTAACAGCAGACGACAGTTCGGGATCGGCGTCAGCCCTGGCCGGGCCTGCGCTGCGGGTCCGGCCAGGGCATGAGTGGGACAGTCTTCATCGACGACGTGCGGTCTCATGGCGGGTGCGCGTCCGGAGAAGCACGATGCCTGCGATCAGCAGCACAGCTCCGGCCGCTGAAGGCCACAGCTGGGCGCCAGTAGCCGCAAGCCCGTCCGGTCCGGCTTGTCGCTCGCTGCTGCCGTCGGGCGCCAGGCCGTTCTCACCGGCGTCCGGCGGGCTCTGCGCGCCAGGCGTACCGGCAGCCGACCCCACCGCAACCTCGGGCTTCTCCACACCACCTGCAGTGTCCGGCGTACCCGTCGCACCAGGCTTAGCAGCCGAACCCGCCGCAACCT
>NZ_JBHWWF010000031.1:0-80081 GCF_042736455.1 Streptomyces sp. NPDC060064 | reverse complement strand
TACCTCAGGCTTCTCCACACCACCCGCAGTATCCGGCGTACCCGTCGCACCAGGCTTAGCAGCCGAACCCGCCGCAACCTCAGGCTTCTCCACACCACCCGCAGTATCCGGCGTACCCGTCGCACCAGGCTTAGCAGCCGAACCCGCCGCAACCTCAGGCTTCTCCACACCAGCGGCCGGAGGGGCGCTGGGGTCGCCGGGGCCGCACTCTCGTCCGTCGTTGATGCAACGCACCACCTCCCGCATGAGGTTGTCGTCGAAGACGTTGATGAAGTCGCCGTGGTCGGTGACCGGCTTGTGCAGCTGCTCAGGGAAGGAGTCGACCGCGAACACCGCGGGCTTTTCCCCGTCGAAAACCGGCGGCGGCACGTCGTAGACGATCCGCTGCACGAGCTGCGGAATGGCCCGGAAGCCGTTGGGGCAGCGGCCGTTCTGATCGGCGAAAGCCACGTGCGTGCGGTGGTTGGCGCTGTCGGTGTTCTGACCGTCCCAGCAGCTCTGGAACTTGAAGGCACGGACCACTTGGCTGCCCTCGGGGCAGACTGGGTACTTGTCCTTCAGCCGGCGGTCCTCGAAGCCGGTGCAGCTCCAGGAGGCGTTGGCATTCGCGTTGCCGTTGACGAAGGCTTTGGCGTCACCGGTGATGATCCGCAGGAAGCGGGGCATCGCGGTGACCTTGTCGACCGGGCTGCCCGCGAAGTTCAGCGTGACCTGGGCCGGAGTCTGGATCTCGCCGACGTTCTGGTCCTTGCCGCCACCGTCCGCGTCGGCGTCGGCCTCCTTCTGGCCGTTCTGCAGGCGCAGGACAGGCCAGTAGTAGGTCGACTTGTCCCCCTGGTCGCGGCACGTGGTCCGGCCGTTGGCGAGATCGTCGTCGCTCGCGAAGGCGTCGTTGGCCTGGTTACCCACATAGTCGTGCACGTGGTGCGCGCCATTGCTCACACCGGGCGCCACGATCACGTTGTCCGGGTTGAACTTGCCGTTCGCGTTGACACCGCAGTCGGTGGAGAAGGTGCCGCGGGAGGCGTTGCGGAGGGTGCGCGGGTTGCGGACATTGGGCTTGACGGACTGGATGTCGACGAAGTCGGACGCCTCAGGGCCGTTGTCCGCCTGGCCACCGTTGCCGTTGCCCTGGTCGCCGTTGCCGTTGCCCTGGTCGCCGTTGCCGTTGTTCTGGCCGTCGCCCTGGTCCTGCCCCTGGCCGTCGCCCTCACCGGCGTCGGCCCCGTCTGCGTCATCCACTTGAAGAGTGCAGGGGGCCATCGGATCCAGTCCCTGCGGGCGCTTCCCTGCCGCACGGCTGATGGCTAGAGCTATGCGGTCGATGCTTGCTGCGCGCTTGTTCTTCAGCGGCTCGAGGACAGCGTTCTGGGCGAACTGCGGATCCCGCTCCATCTGCTCCTTCTCGTCGACGAACCGCTGATAAGCCTCGGTGATCTGGCTGTCCAGCGTGGCAAGTTCGCGGTCGACCTCCAGCCTGGCCCCATCCGGTACTTCGGGCAGCCCGTTCGCAACCTCAGGACACTTGATCGTGGACGCGGAGGGTCCGGCGCTCTGGGTCTGATTCTGCTGTTGCCCGTTCCATTCGCCGGGCCAGGGGCCCCGTCCCTCGCCGGCGGAGGCGTAGGAGTTGACCGCGATGAGGCCACCCCCGCCCAGCATGAGCGCGATCGAGGCAACGACTACTCTTTTGCCTCTCTTTGAGCGTCTTCGCACTGTACGCCTCATTGGAACTCCTATGTTTCATTGCCGGTCGGCCGTTAACTTGCGCTGACTGAGGGAGAAGCTGTGCTACGTACGGATGAGACCCACGAAGTGTTCAACGCGAACAGCAATTCGTAGCAACCTCCAGCGATGGAGGTGCCTGAGGCGGAATCCGAGGCATCCCGGAGCGGCTTCGAAGGGTGGCACGCCGGCACCACGGAGCAAGCATCCGGACATGCCGGCCCGGTCCGCGCCGACCGTCCTCGACGGCCGGCCAGAGGCCGTCACGGGCGACGGACACAAGAGCCGCGTCGCCGAACCGGGAGCCGTTCATCCAGCACACATACCGCCCTTGGCCGTGCAGTCCACCAACGGCGCCGGTGACGGCCTGCCGAGCGGGGTACCGACCGTGACCTGGACGCTTGTTGGCTCGATTCCGTTGGAAGCTGTCATTAGTGCCACTGGGGGGTGGCGGACCGGCTGTCTAGCGTCGGTGGCGAACCCGGCACAGACCGGTTCGCATCCATCCCGAACGGAACACAAATGCACGCCCAGATCGTCTTGTTCGACGGCTTCGACCCGCTCGACGTCATCGCCCCCTACGAAGTCCTGTACGCCGGCGGCACCGCCTCCGCCGGGGCGGTGACGGTGGAGCTGGTCTCCGCCGAGGGGGCGCGCGAAGTGGCCGGCGGTACCGGCGACCTGGCCTTGCGGGCGACGGCCCGCCTCGATCCCGAGCGCGCCGACCTCGTCCTGGTCCCCGGCGCGTCGGGCCGCGTCGAGGAGGACGACGGGAAGCCGGGACCGGACTCTGGCCGGCAGTCGGAGGACGAAGCAATTCCTGTCCTGCTGGGCCGCATCCTGGAAACCGGGCTGCCGCCCCTGCTGAAGTCCGCCATGGAACGCCCCGGGGTAACGGTGAGCGCGGTGTGCGGCGGCTCGCTCGTCCTGGCCATGGCCGGCCTCCTGGAGGGCCGTAACGCGACCACTCACCACATGGGTATGGACCTGCTGGATGCCACCGGTGTGCGAGCGGTGCCCGCGCGCGTCGTCGACGACGGTGACCTCGTCACCGGCGCCGGCGTCACCTCGGGCCTGGACCTGGCCCTGTACTTGCTGGAGCGCGAGGTGGGTCCCAAGGTCGCTCATGCCGTCGAGGAACTGTTCTCCTACGAGCGCCGCGGCGTCGTCTGGCGCGACCAGGGTCCGACGCCCGCCGCCTTCTGAGACACCCCTTCACTTCTTCCCTTGTGCCGCGCCGGCGCACCAGCCGTAAGGAGGCCCCCGCATGTCCGTCGAAGGAACCTGGGACCTGAACATCTCGACCCCCATCGGCACAATCACGGCCGTCGTCGACCTCCACTCGGCGAACGGCGCCCTGACGGGTACCGCCCACGGCGCCGGAGAGGACGTCGCTCTGAACAACCTGGCGCTCGACGGCGACCGACTCACCTGGACCCAGTCGATCGCCAAGCCCCTGAGGCTGAACCTCGCCTTCGCCGTCACGGTCGACGGAGACACCATGACCGGCAGCTCCAAGGCCGGCCGCCTGCCCGCCTCCAAGGTCACCGGCCACCGCCGCACCCGCCGAGCCAGGGATGCATCCCAACGATGACCGTCGTCGCGCCGGCACGATGCGTGATTTCAGTCCGCCGCCGGGCCGTCCGTCGTGTCCGTCGACGGCCGATGGGCGGGCCACGCGTTGAGGGCGCTTGCCAGCTGGGCGCGCGAACGGACGTCCAGTTTCTGGTAGATGCGGGTGAGCCGCGCCTCGACCGTCTTCACGCTGAGGTACAGCTTCGCCGCCGCCTCCTGGTTGCTGGCCCCCTGGCCGACCAGCAGCGCGAGCCGCAGCTCCGCCTCCGTGAGAGAGGACACGGCGCCGCCGCGGGCCGGGGCGGGTTCGGTCGTACGGGACGGTGTCTCCGTCACCAGTGCCAGCCAGGGAGACGCCCCCGCCCGTTCGAAGACCGCGGCCGCGGCCTGCAGCGCGTTCTGCGCGGCCGACCGTCTGCGGCGGCGGCGTTCGACCCGGGCGAGCGCGATCAGCGCCCGTCCGCGTGCCAGCGGCAGCCCCGCCGCCGCGAAGCGATCGGCGGTCTCGGTCAGCAGCCGCGCCGCCTCATCGGGCTTTCCGACCGCCGCCAGATGCAGGGCGTACGCGCGGTCGCAGCCGAGCAGCACCGTTGCGCGGCCCAGTCGTTCGGCGACGGGACGCACATCGGCGAGCAGGGCCGCGGCCTCCTCGGGGGCATCGCTCGCGATCAGCGCCTCGGCCAGCTCCTCGTGCCAGCGCAGCATGGAGGGGTCGACCGTCGACTGGGCGCGCTCACCGGACTGCACCCGGCGCAGGGTCTCCAGGGCGTTCGCCACATCCCCGGTCACCAGCTGGACCCGGCCGAGTGCGTACAGACTGCGGGAGAGGAAGACATGGTCGCCCTCCTCCTCGGATGCCTGGACACTGCGCCGGGCGTAGCTCGCGGCGCGGGCGAAACTGCCGCCGGCGCTCTCCGCGAGAGCCAGCGTGTACCAGGCGGGCCCCGGCGAGAGGCCGGCCTCCAGCGTCAGTGCGAGCGACCGCCCGGCGTGCGCGAGCGACGCCGCGCACTGCCCCTGCCGGGCGTCGATCTCCGCGAGCGTATGGAACAGCTCGATGGCGTCCTCCACCGGGCCACGGCGCTCGACCAGCGGCAGCAGGGCGTTGAGCTGGTCGCGGGCGTCGGTGAGCCGGTCGTCGAACAGCGCATGGCGGATCGTCAGGATCTGTGCGGCGTTACGGATGCCCAGCGGCCGCACGACCATCTCGAGGGCTCGTGCCTCGGTGAGGACCTGCTCCGCGTCCGGCGAGCCCAGGACGCGGTCCATGCGCGCCTGGACGGTCAGCGCCGTGGCCGCCGTCATACGGTCGCCGACCGAAGAGGCCAGCACCGCGGACTCGACGGCGGCGGCCCGGGAGCGTACGGGATCACCGTCGGCGAGCACGTGCTTCACTGCCAGCCGCAGCTGGACGGCCGCCCGCAGCGCCGTGTCGCCCTCGGAGTCCTCCATGGCGTGGACGTAGATCTCGTCGAGGTCGGTCAGTCCCTGCCCGGCCGTGTCGAGCACCGCGAGCCGCGCGCGAACCCGGTCGGCGGGTGCGGCGTCGCGGGCGAGGAGATCGGTGGCGGCGCGCATCGCCAGGTCCGCGCGGGCGGCGCGGGCGGCTTCCTCGGCGGCGTCGACGAGCCGGGCAAGCCGCTGCGCGCTGTGCCGGCCGGGCGTGGACTCGGCGGCGAGCAGGGCGAGTTCAGCGGCCAGTGCGCTGTTCCCGCGGCGTCGTGCCGTGTCGGCCGCGGCCGCGACCTCCGCTGCCAGTTGCTCGTCGGGTGCGTCCGTGGCCAGTGCCCGGTGCCGTACGGCCTCGACGGGGTCGTCCACGACCCGCGCGAGAGCCGCATGACCGTCGCTGCGCTCGGCCCAGTCGGCGTCGTGCACCAGCGTGGACGGCAGCAGCCCTGCCGTGAACGCGACCGTGCCGTCCTCCGTCAGTGAGATGAGATTCGCCCGCTCGGCGGCGGCGAGGTCGGCCTCGGCCGTGGGGCGGCCCGTGCGGCGGATCAGCGAAGCCGTCGGGCGCAGCGCCAGTGCGGCCAGCAGAAGCGTGTCACGCACGGCGGGGGAGGCGGCGCCGAGCAGTTGACGTGCGAGATCGCGTGCGCGCCCGGACAGGGACAGGGCCTCGGCGTGGTGCACCGGCGTCCTGGCGTCGGCGAGGGACCGGCCGACGGCGAGCGCGAGACGCGGATTGCCGCCGCTGGCCTTGTGGATACGGCCGGCCATCCGGGACGGCAGCCGGTGGTGGAAGAGGAGTTCGGCGATCTCGTCGGCGTGCAGCGGCGCTACGTTCAGGACGTCGGCCTCGGACGGCACCCACAGGGGCTCCGGGCAGACAGCGTCCTGTGCCGGGGTACTCGTGGTGGATGTGTCGGGTCCGTATGCCGCCGGGGTCTCGACGGCGACGACGCGTAGCGCCGATGGAGCCAGATGCAGGGCGAACCGCAGCAGGTCGGCGCTGTCGGCGTCGATGCGCTGGACGCCGTCGACGACGAGCAGGACGGGACCGTGTACGGCGAGCGTCCGCAGGATCTGGGCGAGGGCGAGCCGCAGGGCGATGGGGTCCCAGCCGTTGTCGGGCACGGGCGCCTCGCGGCACAGCATGGCGACGGCGGTCCGCTGCGGTCCGGGCAGTCCCCCGAGGACGTCGTAGCTGCCGGGGCTGCCGTCGGGCCGGGCCGCGGGCCAGGACGCGCAGGCCGAAATGGTCGCGACCAGGGCGGCGGCGGCCGCGCCGGGTATCTCCCGGTCGGCGGGCAGTGTGGCGAGCCAGAGTACGGTCTCGCCGCGGGACTCGGCGCGCGCGGCGGCGGCCAGGGCGACCTCGGTCTTGCCCACCCCGGCAGGGCCGGTGAGCAGGGCGCGCCCGCGGGTGTGCAGGACCCGGTCGAGCCGGGTGAGGAGTTCCCCCCGCCCGACCGGTGCAGGGCGGTGCGCCGCCGTTGTCACCTTCCCACCACCCCCCTTGTGGCCTGCGCGGGACTCTGCCCGTTGAGAGCAGAGCATACGAATCAGGCCACCGCAGTCCAGGCTGTGCGTCCGGCATACGGACACGCGCGCCCGGGCAGGCGGCGGGGCGCGCCCGCGGCGACATGCCGCGAACGCGCCCCTGACCAGCAGTGATGCGGTTGTTTGGGGTGGTTCAGAAGGTGAGGCTCCAGGAGTCGATGTAGCCGGTGTCACCCGATGCCACATCGCGGACCTGCAGCTTCCAGGTGCCGCCTGCCACCTCGCTGGACGCGTCGACCGTGTACGTCGCAAGGACGTTGTCGGCGCTGTCGGACGACGACGAGGCCTTGAGGTTGCGCACCGTGCCGTCCGGCGCGATCAGGTCGATGACCAGGTCGCCGCGCCAGGTGTGCTTGATGTCGACGTTGACCTTGAGGGCAGCGGGGGCGTTGCCGGTGAGGCCGGTGACGGCGATCGACGAGCTGGCGGTCGAGTTGTCCGCGATCGTCACGTCCGCCGTATTGCTGAACGTCGTGCCGCCGGTGGTGCCGGTGACGGCGTTCACGGTCTTCGCCGCGTCGGCGATGCCGGTGCCGCAGCCGCCGGTGCAGGTGCCCGGCAGTGGCCTGGCGTTGCTCTTGATCGCGGCCTCGATCTCGGCCGGGGTCAGAGTGCTCTTGGCCGACTTGAGCAGCGCGGCGAGCCCGGCGATGTGCGGGGCGGCCATCGAAGTGCCCTGGTAGGGCTTGTAGTTCTCGGTCGACTGGGTGGTGGCCCCGGAGTTCAGCGTGGAGAGGATGCCGTTCTCGGGGGTGGTGACGGTGCCCGGGGTGTCGGTGGCGCGGCGGGTCTCGCCGCCGGGAGCCGACACGTCGACGATGGAGCCGAAGTTCGAGTAGAACGAGCGGTTGCCCTCGCGACTGGTGGACGTCACGTTGATGATGCCCGAGCAGTTGGCCGGGGTGAAGCCGGAGGCGTTGGCGTTGCTGTTGCCCGCCGCCACGACGACCGTGGTGCCGCGCGACACCGCGCCGTTGATCGCGTTCTGGTAGACGCTGGGGCAGGTGGCGCTGGCGCCGCCGAGGCTCATGTTGATGACCTTGGCCGGGTTCGGGTTCGCCGGGACGCCCGGGACGGTACCGCCGGATGCCCAGGTGATCGCGTCGGCGATGTCCGCGGAGGAGCCGCCGCACTTGCCGAGCACGCGGACCGGCTGGATCTTCGCGTTGTACGCGATACCCGCAACGCCCTTGCTGTTGCCCGCCGTTGCCGCGATGGTGCCCGCGACGTGGGTGCCGTGCCAGGAGGAGTTGCTCGCCTTGGAACCGGTGCCGCACTCGCCGTCGGTCGCGCTCCAGTCGCCCTCGTCCTTGGCGTCGCTGTCCCGGCCGTTGCCGTCCCGGGCGTCCGCGGCGGTCGAGATGAAGTCGTAGCCGGACACGACATTGGCGGCGACGTCCGTGTGGGCGGCGTAGCCGGTGTCGATGACGGCGACGGTGACGCCGCTGCCGGTGGTCTTGTCCCAGGCGCCGGGCACGTTCATGCCGCCGGTGGCCTCGAACAGGTCCCACTGCTTGGTGTACTCGGTGTCGTTCGGGGTGACCGCCATCGCGTAGGCGCGGATGTCGGGTTCCACGGACGCGACCGACGGATCGGCGCGGAAGGCGTCGAGCACCTCGGCGAGGTCATTCTTGGACGCCTTGCCACCGAGGTTGACCAGGGCGGCACCGCCGGCGAGCCGGCGCTCGAACGACAGGCTCTCGCCGGTCTCGGCGGCCTTGGCCGTTGCGTCGGTCTTGGCCGCCGTGTTGGAAGTGGCCTCGGACGTCTTGGACTTGTAGGTGACGATGACCTTCTCGACCGGTGCGGTCGGCAGTGCGGTCATCGACTGGGAAGCCGGAGCGGGCTTCGGTGAGGGCGGCGGCGGGGTGGCGGCGAGTGCCACGGAGTACGTGGCGGCGACGGCGGCGATCGTCGCGCTCGCGGCCACGACGGATATGAGTCTCCGTCTGGAACCGTTCAAGGTGTTCCCTTTCAACTGACGGTGCGGAGCGCGGGCGGGCGGCGCGGGAACCGCGGTTCGCTGTGGGGGTGCGATCCGCGGTTCCCTGGGCCGGGTCGCCCTTGCGTCGCCGTCGGCGCGACGGCCCCTGGTCAAGGGCCGTCCCCGATGGAACCCATGACTTACATGCACCTGACATCAAAGAGTCAGGAGATGGGATCCGCCGGTGCGGCAGACAGTAGGGAACGGGGAGATGAACCCGATACGGGGAAAACCCTTGTCACCCCCGTGGGAGCCCCGGGGAGGGTTCGGAGCGTGCCAGGGGCCGGGAGGCCGGGAGAGGTGCGCGAGCTGACGAACTGTCGGTCATTCGGGGCGACACCGGCTCACTCCGCGCGACGTGTGCGTGGCAGGGTGTCGCGGCGCGCGGAGCGGCGGATTGTCAGTGGGGGCTGGCATGCTGAAATCGACTGACCCCGTCCGTCATCCACATCCGTCATCCACCGCGCACTCGCGGGAGGAGAATTGCGATGCTGACTACCACATACGTCACGGGCTCACCGAACTGGCTGGACCTGGGAAGCCCCGACATCGACGCGGCCGCCGCCTTTTACGGGGCACTGTTCGGCTGGGAGCTGCAGAGCTTGGGACCGGAGGCCGGAGGGTACGGCTTCTTCCAGCTGGACGGGAAGACCGTCGCCGCGATCGGCCCGCTCACCGAGGAGGGCGCGTCCTCGGCGTGGACGCCGTACTTCCTGACGGCCGACGCCGACGCCACGACCAGAGCCGTTGAGCAGGCCGGCGGCACCGTCCGTCTCCAGCCGATGGAGGTCTTCACCGAAGGCCGTATGGCGGCGTACACCGACCCGACCGGCGCCGACTTCGCGGTCTGGCAGCCCGGTGACACCAAGGGCCTGGGCGCGGTCACCGACGTGAACACCTTGTCCTGGACCGAGCTGTACACCACGGACGCTGCCGCCGCGAAGGACTTCTACCGCTCCGTGTTCTCGTGGGACTACAAGGACATGCCGTTCGCGAGCGTCACCTACAGCGTCGTCTCCCCGTCGGGCGGCGGCCAGGAGGCCACGCAGGGCGGGATCATGCAGCTCCCGAAGGAGAACCTGGAGGCGGGTTCCCGCTCGGAGTGGCATCCGTACTTCGAAGTGGCCGACGTCGACGCCACCTTCGCCGAGGCCACCCGACAGGGTGCCGCCCCGCTCATCGGGCCGATGGACGCGGAGGGCGTGGGCCGCCTGGCCATGTTCACCGACCCCTTCGGTGCGCCTGTGGCCGTCATCCGCGGCGCTGCCCGCTGAGTCCGCGGCCCGGACGGTCGGACGAAGTTGTTGCGCCCACGGTGGAGCAGCCGTGCAAGGTCGACGGGGGCCACCGGGAGCGAGGTCGGCAGTGCCGGGACGCCCCGGGGGACAGCAGGGTCATGTCGACACCGCACGTAGAGCTCGGAGCCGAAGGACATCGCTTCCTTGGGGTCCGATGTCACACCCGCGAGGTGAGCCGAACCGTTCACCTGCCGGGGGCCCGCTCCGGGGCAGGATGCTGAAGCGGGGGCGGTAGCGCCGCCCTGGCGCCCTGGGCGACAGCCCCCACGAACCTTGGAGCGCTGAGTACAGATGAGCAGCAGCCCCACCGATGCCCCCGATCCCCTGTCGGCCAATCCCGGCAATGGGCCCGCCGTCTCTCGTCAGGAGTTCGACGCACTCTTCGACGCGCTTTGCACGTGGGGCCGCTGGGCTGAGGCCGACCGCGGCGCCTGGAACAGGGTGACAGCGGGCCATGTGCAGCGGGCCACCGCCCTGATCCGGTCCGGGACGGTCGTGCCGATGGGGTTGCCCTGGAACACCCTGCCCGGACCGGACAACAGCAAGCCCGCATTGCACTACATGTCCGACCTCGGCGACGTGGAGGCACCGGAACCCTCCACCCACAAGGACTTCATTGCCGTGGATTACCACGGCAAGGGCGTGAGCCATCTCGACGCGCTGTCACACGTCGCCTACCGAGGGCAGCTCTACGACGGCCGTGCGGCGCGCGAGGTCGTTGATTCCGGGGGTGCCCGCTTCGGCGCGGTGCCGGCACTCGGCCCCCTCGTCACCAAGGGCGTACTCCTCGACCTGCCCGCCGTCCTCGGGATCAAATGGCTGGAGCCTGGGCACGCATTGCACGCGCAGGACATCATCGCCGCTGAGAAGGCACTCGATGTGACGATCGGGGACGGCGATGCGGTGTTGCTGCGCTCCGGCCGCTTCCGCCGCCGCCGGGAAATCGGCCCCTGGAACCCTGACGTGGCGAGCGCGGGCTTGCACGTGGACGCCATGCCGCTGCTGGCCGAGCGTGCCATTTCCCTGCTCGGCGGCGACGGCGACAGCGATGTACGACCCTCGCCGGTCGAAGGCCTGCACTCTCCGGTCCACGCACTCGCCATCACCGCCATGGGGGTGCCGCTGCTGGACAATCTCGACCTCGAAGCACTCTCCGCCAGCTGCGCCGAGGCGGGCCGTTACGAATTCATGCTCGTCGTGACGCCGCTGAACGTACCCGGCGGGACAGGCTCGCCCGTCAACCCGGTCGCGGTCCTGTGATGGCCGGCCGCCACCGTCGCCTCGCGCCGGCCGCCGATCACGGTGGACGCCGGCCAGGTCTTTTCGACAGCCGACCATCGCATTACGTTAGGGCTACTTATATTCACCCAAAAAGTGAGGAATATACTCAAATGGAGACTGATGGAGACTGAGTGATCGCAAAGTTTCTGTGAGGGAAGTGATGCAGATGGGGGTCGTGGGAGACCGCATCGGCCCCGTACGCCCCCGCGAGCGGTTTCTGCATGGCGAGTCGGTCGAGGGGGGCGTGAGAAGTCCGATTCTGAGCTCGTGGCAGCGCTGTCGGCTGCTGGGACTCTCACCGGACCAGTCCGAGCTCCCCTACCGGCAGGATTTCGATCCGGACAGCCAGCTCGTCCGCGCGGCCGGGCCTGTGCTGGACCGGCTGCGATCCATGTTCGCGGGCAGCAAGATGAACATCTGTCTCGCCGATGGGCACGGCACGGTACTTGAACGCCGTTTCGGGGAAGCGTCTTTGGTCCGGCATCTCTCCGCGATCCAGAGCGTCCCGGGCTTCGTGTTCGCCGAGCAGTTCGCCGGGACCAACGGCGTCGGTCTCGCACTTGCGGAAAGGGAGCTGTGCCAGGTCTACGGTGCCGAGCACTTCGCCGAGCGCTCTCAGTCAAACGCCTGTTCTGCAATCCCCATTCGCGACCAGCTCAGCGGGCGCATTGAGGGCGTCCTCTGCCTCGGCTATCCCTTCACCGATGCGGACCCGGCGCTGGTCACCGTGATACGCGACGCCGCCGAAGCCATCGAACGGCGGCTGATGGAGCAGAGTTCGGCGCGAGAGCGTGGCTTGCTGCGGGCGTATCTCGACGCCAGACGCCTCGCGTGGACCAGCGAAACCGCCAGGGACGGGCACCTGATCGGCATGGATGAACTGGTTCAGATCGGGCTGGACCAGGGCGATCAGATGATACTCAAGGAGAAGGCCACCGAGCTGATCTCCTCGTCCCAGCGGGCTGCCGTCGAAGTGTCCCTGTCCCGCGACCGGCGGGTCACGCTCTTGAGCCGTCCGGTGACGAGCCCCTCCGGGGTGGAGGGCGTCGCCATCGAAGCGGTCCTCCCCGATGACTCGCCCCAACCCCGCACCGCTGTCCCGACCCGCGCCGGCCGGCCACTCGGCCTTGTCGCGCAACATGCACCCACTTCCGCCGACCCGTCGTCCGGGCACCTCCCCGGCGCCGCAGCCGGCCGGGCCGCCACGACGGTCCGCGCGCCCGTCCCACCTGGCACCGACGACTCTGCCAACGGCTTGGCCAGGGGGCTGGTGCTGGTGGGCGAGCCGGAAGTGGGGAAGTACGCTGTTGCGGCCCGACGCCGCCTGGAGCTGCTGGCCGAGGCCAGCACCCGCATCGGCACCACCTTGGACGTGAGCCGCACCGCCTGGGAACTCGCCGAGATCGCGGTCCCGCGCCTGGCCGACTTCGTCACCATCGACGTGCCCGAGGCCGTACTGCGCGGCGAGGAGGCATCCGACGCCAGCACCGAACTGCACCGTACGGTGGTCCACGGCATCCGCGAGGACTGCCCCTTCTACCCGGTCGGCGAGCGGGTGGACCTTCGTCCGGCGACGCCCCATCTACGATGCCTGGCCAGCGGACAGGCAGTGCTGGAACCCGATCTGAAGTCCGCCGCCGGCTGGATCGCCCAAGAACCCGAGCACGCCGAGCGGATCCTCGCCCACAACGTCCACTCCCTCATCTCCGTCCCCCTCCTCGCACGCGGCGTCCTCCTGGGCATCGCCAGCTTCTACCGCTCGCAGGATCCCGCCCCCTTCGGGGACGACGACCGCTCGCTGGCCCAGGAACTCGCCGCCCGCGCCGCCCTCTGCATCGACAACGCCCGCCGCTACACCCGCGAACACACCCTGGCTCTGGCACTTCAGCGCAGCCTGCTCCCGCGCGGCCATCCCGAGCAGGACGCCGTCGAGGTCGCGCACCGCTATCTGCCCGCCGAATCCGGAGTGGGTGGCGACTGGTTCGACGTCATCCCCCTCTCGGGCACCCGCGTCGCCCTCCTCGTCGGCGACGTCGTCGGCCATGGACTGCACGCCGCCGCCACCATGGGCCGGCTGCGCACCGCCGCACGCAACTTCGCCGAACTGGAACTCGCCCCCGACGAACTCCTCACCCACCTGGACAATCTCGTGGTGCGCCTGGACCGGGAGGAGGGCGACGAGAACCCCGCGGCAGGCAGCACCGGCATCGTCGGCGCCACCTGCCTGTACGCCATCTACGACCCCACCTCGGGGCAGTGCACCATGGCTCGCGCCGGCCACCCCCCGCCCGCGCTGGTCCACCCCGACGGCACCGTGACATTCCCGGACCTGCCCGCCGGACCCCCTCTCGGCCTGGGCGGTCTCCCCTTCGAGACGGCCGAAATCCACCTCTCCGAGCACAGCCAGCTGGTCCTCTACACCGACGGACTCATCGAAGACCGCCATCGCGACATCGACGTGGCCCTCGACCAGCTGCGCCGCGCGTTGGCCCACCCGGACCGAACGCCCGAGGACACCTGCCAAGCGGTCCTCGACGCCGTGGCACCCGACCACCCTGGCGACGACATTGCCCTGCTCGTCGCCCGCACCCACGCCCTGCCCCCGGACCGGATCGCCACCTGGGACCTGCCCGCCGACCCGGCCCTCGTCTCCGACGTCCGTGCCGCCGCCGTCCGCCGACTGAGCCAGTGGGGGCTGGAAGAGTCCGCATTCGCCACAGAGCTGCTGCTCAGCGAGCTGGTTACGAACGCCGTCCGCTACGGCACCGCGCCGATCCAGGTACGCCTCATTCACGGCCGCACCCTGATCTGCGAGGTCTACGACACCAGTAACACCGCCCCACGTCTGCGCCAGGCAGCCACCACCGACGAGGGTGGCCGTGGCCTGTTCCTCGTTGCGCAGCTCGCCGAGACCTGGGGCACCCGCTACACCACCGACGGAAAGGTCATCTGGGCCGAATGCGCCCTGGATGCGGCGTGACCTCCACCCGGCACAGCCGGGAGGCGTATGGGGCGACTGCCTGCCGGGCAACTCGCCCATTGGAGTCAAAGGGATCAACGATATGACGGAAATGCGGTAACAGATCCCAGTACCATCCCCCATGCAGTCGGGAAGAACCCGGAGGCCGACCCTCGGAGAAGTCCGTGCATGACGCTCCCGACACCTCGATGAGCCCACCCTCGCGCTTCGGTGGAGAACCTCTCGTCCGCATTCGCGGTCTCAGCAAGCGGTTCGGCGGCACCCTCGCGCTCGCCGCGGTCGACCTCGACATCCACGGCGGCAGCGTCCTCGCCCTGCTCGGTCCCAACGGCGCCGGGAAGTCCACCCTCATCAAGGTGCTCGCCGGGGTCCACCACGCCGACGAGGGCGAGGTGACGGTGGCCGGGCATCCGCTCGGCTCCGCCGCCGCCACCCGGAAGATGTCGTTCATCCACCAGGATCTCGGCCTCGTCGAGTGGATGACGGTCGCCGAGAACATCGCACTGGGCACCGGCTATCCGCGCCGCTGCGGACTGGTCTCCTGGCGGCAGACCCGAGAGCGCTGCGCCGAGGCCCTGCGGATCGTCGCCGGGCACCTGGACGCCGACGCCCGGATTGCCGACCTCGCCCCCGCCGAGCGCTCGCTGGTCGCCATCGCCCGCGCCCTGGCGACACGGGCGGAGCTCTTCATCCTCGACGAGCCGACCGCCACCCTCCCCGCCGCGGACTGCGCCCGGCTCTTCGACGTACTGCACGCTCTGCGCGACCGCGGGCACGGCATCCTCTACGTCAGCCACCGGCTCGACGAGGTGTACAAGGTCGCCGACACCTTTGCCGTCCTGCGCGACGGCCGACTCGTCAGCCAAGGTCCGCTCGCCGTCCACAGCCCCGCCCGTCTGGTGCACGACATCGTGGGCCGCGAACTGGCCGGCCACCGGGCCGCCACCACCCCCGCCACAGCCCCGCCCGTCCTGAGCCTCGACTGCGTACGGACCCGATACACCGGACCGGTCAGCCTGGAACTGCGTGCCGGCGAAATCCTCGGCACGGTGGGCCTGACCGGCGCCGGCCACATGGACCTGGGCCGCGCCCTCGCCGGCACCCGGCCGATCCTCGGCGGGCGGGCGCTGCTCGACGGCCGCCCGTACCACCCGCGTACGGTCGCCGCCGCTCTCGACTCCGGCGTCGGCTTCGTGGCCGGCAACCGTCAGGAGGAGGGCTGCGCCGCCGAACTGACCGTACGGGAGAACTTCCTGGCCAACCCCCGGGCAGCCGGTGTGCCGGCGTGGCACTGGATCAGCCCCCGGCACGAGCGCGCCGAGGCCACCGCCCTGATCGATCGGTTCTCGGTGCACCCCCGCGACTGCGAGGTCCCGATCGCCACCCTTTCGGGCGGCAACCAGCAGAAGATCATGGTCGGCCGATGGCTCCGGGGGAACCTGCGCCTGCTGATCCTCGAAGAGCCGACCGCCAGCGTGGACGTCGGCGCCAAGGCCGCGATCTACCGTCTGCTCGACGACGCGCTGGCCGCCGGCCTGGCGGTACTGCTCATCTCCACCGATTTCGAGGAGGTCGCAACCGTGTGCCACCGCGCCCTGGTGTTCGCCCGTGGGACCGTGACAGCCGAGCTGACCGGTGAAGCCCTCACTGTCAGCGAACTCACCCGCACCGCCTCGGCCTTGCCCGCCATCACCGGAACCGCGACGAGCCGGTGACCCCCTCCCCCTCGCCTCGATCCCTGCTGGGCTTTCTGCGCGGACATCTCATCGGCACCTACGGCCTCCTGGCCCTCACCGCCCTGCTCTTCCTGATCTTCTCCATCACCCTGCCGGACACCTTTCCCACGCGGGACAACATCTCGTCGATCCTCTCCAACCAATCGATCCCCGCCATCCTCGCGCTCGGCGCGACGATCCCCATCGTCACCGGCAAGTTCGACCTGTCCATCGGCTACGGTCTCGGCCTGGCGCACGTCATGGTGATGCAGCTCATCGTCAACGAAGGCTGGCACTGGCCGCTCGCCTGCGTCGCAGTGATCCTCGGAGGGCTGGTGGTCGGCGCTCTGAACGGTGTCATCGTCGAGTTCGCGCAGATCGACTCCTTCATCGCAACTCTCGGCACCGGCAGCATGATGTACGCCTTCACCGGCTGGATCACCGACGGAGCCCGGATCGTCCCCGGCCCGCAGGGCCTGCCGCCCGCCTTCACCGACATCTACGACTCCAGGTTCCTCGGCCTGCCGGTACCCGCCTTCTACGTCCTCGCCGTCGTCGTCGCCCTCTGGCTGGTGCTGGAGCGGCTGCCGCTCGGCCGGTACCTGTATGTCATCGGCTCCAACCCGCGTGCCGCCGGCATCCTCGGCATCCCCACCCGCAAGTACTCCGTCTACGCCTTCGCCGGATCGGGCCTGGTCGTCGGCTTCGCCGGTGTCCTCCTCGCCGCCCAGCAGCAGACCGGCAACCCGAGTGTCGGCCTGGACTACCTGCTGCCCGCCTTCGTCGGCGCCCTGCTCGGCTCCACCGCGATCAAACCCGGCCGCGCCAACGCCTTGGGAACCCTCGTGGCCGTCGCCGTCCTCGCCATCGGCCTCGCCGGCATCGGCCAGCTCGGCGCCCAGTTCTGGGTCACCCCGCTGTTCAACGGCGGCACCCTGCTCATCGCCGTCGGCCTGGCCGGCTACTCCGCCCGCCGCCGACTGCGCACCGGGCCCACCGCGACCCGCCAGTCACTCGCAACGCCGTCGGCCGCACCGACGAAGGACGGCAACCCCTAGAACACTTCGTAGCGCGCACCTGCGTCAGGAGCACCGTGTACTCGCACCGAAAGACCACCCTCACCGCCGCAGCCCTGCTGGCACTGGCCGCCACCTTCGTTGTCGGTTGCGAGCGCGGCCCGTCGACCGGCACCGGGCCGTCGAAGGCCGGTTGCCCCGCCGTCCTCGCGAAGGCCAAGGGAGCCGTGCAGCAGGCCGAGAACACCAACGCCTCCTGGAACGGCCCCACCAGCGGCCCCCCGGCGGTTTCCGGCAAGACCATCGTCTACGTCGCGCAGACCATGACCAACCCTGGCGTCGCAGGCGTCGCGCAGGGCGTCAAGGAAGCCGGGAAGGTCACCGGATGGAACGTCCGGGTGATCGACGGAGAGGGCACCCCCGCCGGCATCCAGGCAGCAGTCAGCCAGGCCGTCACCCTCAAGCCCTCGGGCATCGTCATCGGCGGCTTCGACCCCAATCTGACTTCGCAACAGGTGGCGCGGGCACAAGCGGCGCATATCCCGCTCATCGGCTGGCACGCCGTCCGTTCCCCCGGCCCGAGCAAGAACCCCAGCCTCTACACCAACATCACCACCAAAGTGGAGGACGTGGCGAAGATCAGTGCGGACTGGGTCATCGCCCGGTCCAACGGCAATGCCGGAGTCGTCGTCTTCACCGACGACTCGATCCCGTTCGCCAAGAACAAGTCCGAACTGATCAAGCAGGAGCTCGCCACCTGCTCCGGCCTGAAGCTGTTGGCGTACGAGAACATCCCGATTCCGGACGCGAGCCACCGCACCCCCCAGGAGGTCTCCTCCCTCCTCTCCCGCTTCCAGAACAGCTGGACGTACTCCGTCGCCATCAACGACCTCTACTTCGCCGACGCCGCCCCGGCCCTCCGCGCTGCCGCAAAACCGGGCTCCGGCCCTCCCTTCAACATCGGCGCGGGCGATGGCGATCCCTCCGCCTTCCAGCGCATCAACAGCAAGCAGTTCCAGGCCGCCACCGTCCCCGAGCCGCTGTCCCAGCAAGGCTGGCAAATCATCGACGAGTTCAACCGCTCCTTCGCCGGCCATGCCGCCAGCGGCTACGTCGCCCCCGTCCACATCGCCACGGCCGACAACAGCAACGGGGCCACTTCCTGGAATCCGTCGGGCTACCGCGAGGCCTACCGGAAGATCTGGGGCACGTAACGACCTCGTGCACGGTCGGCGTCGGCGCCGGAACAGCGTCACGCGAGCGTCAGAACCGTCAGCAGCGACGGGTCTGGTACGGCACGGGGACGGGTACCGGTTCGTGCGGTGTCGGGCACCGCCTCAAGGCGACGAGGAAGGTCAGCACGATTCCGCCTGCCACGACGAAGAGCGTGGTGCTGATCCCGTCGGCGGTGGCAATTCGAAGCTGCTCACCGGAGAGGCCATCGAGGCCGGCAGTCGCCACCAGGACAAGGATGGCGAGGCCGACAGCTGCGCCCGCGCCTGAGCCGGTGGAGGCAATGCCGGAAGCGATGCCTTGTTGTCGGTCGGAGATTCCAGTGGCGGCGGCGATGAACATGGCGGTGAAGACCACCCCGTCGCCGACGCTGAGCACCACGAGGCCGGGGACGAGTTCGATGTATGTGCCGTTCGGCGAGATCGCGAGGCCGAGTGCGACCGCACCGAGCGCACCGACGGCGAGGGCTGCGGCCAACGTGCGCCTGAGACCGACCCGCGTCACGAGCTGGCCTGCGGTTGTCGAACCGGCCACCACCACTGCCGTGGGGATCAGGAAGCCGGCGCCGGTCTGCAAAGCGTCGTAGCCCAGAATCTCCTGGAAGTAGATGGACAGGAAGTAGAGCACGGAGCCGAAGGTCGCCATGAACATGAACGCGATGACGACACCGGTGATCAGGTTGGGGTTGGAGAGCAGCCGGGGTGGCATCAGCGGGTCGTCGCTGCGCCGCTCGATGATGAAGAAAGCTCCGATCAGCAGGAGGCCCGCCACTGCGCTGACCAGGATGCCCGGCGAAAGCCAGCCCGATCCGGGGCCTTGCACGAGGGCGAACACGATGAGTGTGACACCGAGAGTGATGCTGAGCGCACCGGGTAGGTCGAACGTGCGGCCTTTTTCGCGTTCACCGTCCCGGGGGATCAAAACGAAGGCAAGCAGCAGCGCAGGGCCGGCCAGCACGACGTTGACGAGGAAGACCGCTTCCCAGCCGAACGCCTGCGTCAGAAGACCGCCGAGCAGCACACCGATGACGAGTCCTGCCGCGCCTGCCCCTCCCCAGATTCCCAATGCGCGGTTGCGGGCGCGGCCTTCAGCGAAGGTGGTGTTGATGAGGGCCAGGGTGGTGGGGAAGACGAGGGCTCCGCCGAGACCTTGGAATGCGCGGGCGGCGAGGAGCATTCCGGGGCCGGTCGCGAATCCTCCCGCGAGCGACGCCCCGGCATAGAGTGCGAGGCCGGTGGCCAGGATGCGGCGTCGTCCGAGCAGGTCGGCGGCACGCCCGCCGAACAGGAGGAAGCCGGCCGAGGCTACCGCATAGGCGCTGATGACCGCCTGGAGCGTCCGCGCGGAATAGCCGAGGTCGCGTGCGATGTCGGGGAGTGCCACGACCACGATGTACTGGTCGAGCGAAACGATCAGCATGGCGAAGGACAGGAGCGCCAGCATCGCTGTCTCATGGTTCCAACCGAGGCTGCCGGGCGCCGATGATGTCGCTGTGGGTCGCACGGCAGCACTCCTGATGATCGGTCAAGTCTGCGCTGACGGCCTGCCGGGGAAGTCCGTCTGATTCGGGGCGGGCGGGCCTCACCGAGAAGGACGGTTGCCAAGACCCTATACAGCTCGCCCTCACCAACCTCGTCAACGACCCACGCCCGTCAGACGGCGCTCACGCGGCCCGGTCTTCGCGGCCATCTCACTTGGCAGGTCTGCGGGTAGCGGATCAGGATGCAAGCGATGTTCATCGCGTGCCGGCCGGCGGGGCGGAGCTCGCTGCCCCACGGGAACGGCCGGCTCTCCAGCCCGCCCCGGGCGGCGGCTCGGTCCCCCCAGACTCCGTCCAGGAAGCCCGAACGCAGCACCAGTGCGGCCAGTACGGCCTGCCGCCGGACAGGCCCCAGGTCCAGCGGTGTGCTGTCACGCCAGGCTCGGACCGGCGCCGCTACCAGGTCTCGGCGAGAATGCCGACCACCCCGGAGTCCTCGACCGGCAACATCGGCTTCCGATGCGCCGCGCCCGCCGACCGCTGATGGATGCGCGTCGCGTTCCTTGGGCCTGAATCACCGAAAGTGCTCAACCATCCATTCCCCTCCCCCCGTTGGCGATCGCCCGACGCCGCTCCAACCGGCTCTGGCGACGACGCGGGCGGACGGATACCACCGGCCTGTCGATTCCCTCAGCGGGCGGATCAGTGGGCACTGGCTTCGGCTCTCAGCGACCGTTGAGCGTGCCGGCGCTGCTCTCGTACGTGACCAACGTGGGCATGACCGTGACGCCTGGAGCAGGCCTACGGGTTCAGTGGAGTCGGCGCGGTCGACCGCCGCCAACCGGCTGATCTCCGCGGCGGGTCGAGGAGCCGCCCTCCGGGTCGCTGGGACGATGCGCCCATGACACCCAGGACAGGCTCTCCCCAGAGTTCGGCATCGGCGCGACTCGTCCTGCTGACACTCGCGGCCGGGCAGTTCCTGATGGCGCTCGACAGCTCTGTCATGAACGTCTCGATCGCGACGGTGGCCGACGACGTGGGCACGACCGTGACCGGGATCCAGGGCGCGATCACGGCATACACGCTCGTGATGGCGATGTTCATGATCCCTGGCGGCAAGGTCGGCGCGCTCATCGGCCGCAAGCGCGCGTTCATGATCGGCTGCGTCATCTACGGCTGTGGATCCCTGACGACAGCGCTCGCCCCGAACCTGCCCGTGCTGCTGCTCGGCTGGTCGTTCCTCGAGGGGATCGGGGCGGCGCTCATCCTGCCCGCGATCGTGGCGCTCGTCGCCGGCAACTTCGGCGCTGAACGCCGGCCCGCCGCCTACGGACTCGTCGCGGCCGCAGGGGCGGTGGCGATCGCGGTCGGACCGCTCATCGGGGGTATCGCGACGACGTACTTCTCCTGGCGCTGGGTCTTCGCCGGTGAGGTCGTGATCGTGCTCGGCATCCTGGTACTGGCCCGCCGCATCGCCGACGCGCCGAGCGACGGACGCCCGCGCATCGATCTCGTCGGCGCCGTGCTCTCCGCCCTCGGGCTCGGGATCTTCGTCTACGGCGTACTCCGCTCGGACGAATGGGGCTGGTTCCAGCCGAAGCCCGACGCACCCTCCTGGCTCGGCATCTCACTGGTCATCTGGCTGATGCTGGTGGGTCTGCTCCTGATCTGGCTCTTCCTCCGCTGGGAGGCCCGTCTCGTGGAGCAGCGCAAGGAACCACTCGTGGACCCGGCACTGCTGCAGAACAAGCAGCTCACCGGCGGCCTGACGATGTTCTTCTTCCAATACCTCGTACAGATGGGCGTGTTCTTCGTCGTGCCGCTCTACCTGTCGGTCGCACTCGGCCTGTCCGCGCTCAAGACCGGCGCACGCATCCTGCCGCTCTCACTGACACTGCTGGCCGCCGCGATCCTGATCCCACGCTTCTTCCCGGACGTCTCGCCACGGCGCGTGGTGCGGCTGGGGATCCTTGCGTTGCTCGCGGGTGCGGTGGTCCTGATGGCCGCGCTCGACGCAGACGCCGGTGCGGAAATCGTCACCATCCCCCTTCTGCTGATCGGGCTCGGCATGGGCGCGCTGGCGTCGCAGCTCGGATCGGTCACCGTGTCCGCAGTACCGGACAAACAGAGCGCGGAGGTCGGCGGCATCCAGAACGCCGTCACCAACCTCGGCGCCTCGATCGGTACGGCACTCGCCGGGTCGATCCTGATCGCCGCACTGACGGCTTCGTTTCTGACCACCGTCGAGCAGAATCCGGCGGTCCCGGCCGAGGTCAAGAGTCAGGCGACCGTCCAACTCCAGAGCGGTGTGCCCTTTCTGTCGGACGCCCAGCTCAAGACCGCCCTGGACGAAGCGGGCACGAGCACGGAGGTGACCCAGGCCGCGCTCGACGCGAACGCCGCAGCGAGGCTCGACGGCCTGCGCGCCGCACTCGCCATCCTCGCCCTCGCCGCCCTCCTCGCCCTGTTCTTCACCCATCGGATCCCGACGACCCAGCCCCGCTCGGCAAAGCCATAGCGGCGGACGGCCCTGTTCCACCAAACAGCGCCGCCTGCCGGTCTCCTGAACCGAGGCATTCAGCAGTAACTCCGCAGCCGGCCCCAGAAGCGTTCCGCAGCCCCGACGGCTCAGCATCCTCGGCACACACCCGGTGATTGTCAGCCGCCGGAGGACATCACCCGTGGCACAACACCGTGCGTCGCACGAAAAGCGCGCGAGAAGCTTCTCACCCGTCTGCGCGGTCTGATGTGCCGACAGCTGTCGGTCGCAGCAGTCTAGGATTTATCACTACATACTGGGACATCGCCTTCCTCTGCCTGACACCGGCATGCCCATATCAGGACCGGAGGAGAGGGAATGCCACAGGGCGTCGGCAGGACACGCTGGAAGCGCTTCGCCATCATCCTGGTCCCTGGCATCGCGGCCGCCGCGACTCTTGGTGTCGCCATGGCGCAAGGAGCGCTGGCCGCGTCGTTCTTCATCTCCGGCCAGCGCTTCCAGGTCGGCGCCGACTCACTGACCGTACGGGGTCTGAGCATCTACGGCATGGTGGACGTGCCCCGTAAAGGCACCCCTGTTCCGGTCGTGGTCACCGGGCTGAGGCATGCGAAGATCGACGGTCTGTGCCAGTCCGTTGCGGTCCCGATCCCGGTTCTCGGCACGTACACGCTGAGACTCACCGGTGACCGGGGCGTGGCCGAGGCGAAGGACATGTTCATCGATGGGACCTCCTTGGCAGCGAGTCAGGCGTCCCTCGATGATCTCGACATCGGTGTCGCGGCCGGCTCGCTCACCAAGGGCAAGGTCAACCCCGATGACAGGGACTCGCGGTTCTTCGATCCCAACGCCTTCGCACAGCAAGCGGCATCGGCCACTCTCACCGACGTGCGTGTCATCGCAGTCGCCGTCTCGGCCGCCACTCTCAATGTCCCCGGCCTCAATCTGCGTCTCGTGAAGGGTCGCGAAGAGTGCTTCTGACCGTGTGACCCGGGCTCGCCTGCCCTGCCTCCTGCCCGCTTCCACAGGGAAGACGCACGTGATCCACAACCCTTTCGGCAGACGCCCAGGACTGCGCGTCGCGATCGCCGACGCCCGACGGAGATTCAGGGCATGGCGCGGTGAACGCCCCTTCTGGGCCGGGCTGTTCACCCTCGCGGCCGGAGTTCCCGTCATCTACTTCCCCTACGTGAGCCTCAGTCTGGGCGGCATCCCTCTCGCACTGTCCACCACCGCCGGCGCAGGATCGCTGATCATCGGGATCCTGCTCGCCATCCTCGGCATCACCCTCTGGTTCCACCAGCAAGTGCGTGTGTTCGCCGGGATCGCGACCATGCTGCTCGCCCTCGCCTCCCTCCCCATGGTCAACTTCGGGGGGATTTTTCTCGGTCTGCTCTGCGGCCTCGTCGGCGGCTCCCTCGCCTGTGCCTGGGCCCCGCCGGACACCGCGGATCCTCGGTCCGCGGCACACCGCGCCTCTGCGGCCGTCCCGGTGAGCGAGGACCAGGGTGAGAGGTGACGACCTGAGCGGCGTACTCGACCGCTTGCGGTGGTCACTCGCCAGGACGCTGGCCCTGACGGCGCTGCCGGTGGCACTCTTCGGTACGCCGGCAGCTTCGACCGCGCTCCGCTCCTCCAGCGGCATCCCCACATTCGACGCTGTCGGCACCGATGCCCCGCGCGACCGGCCTTCTGCCCCGCTCGGTAGCGGCCCCTTGGTTCTGCGGGCAGACAAACTCGTCCTCCACGGGAGCGTTTTCCACGGCGTGGTAACCGTGCAGACCCCGGCCGGGCCCGAACGGGTTCTGAAGTTCACGGCACGGTTGATGGACATCACCGATCTCGACCTGACGATCGGCGGCGGGGTGCGCCTGCGGGCCAGGCCCGCGACGACATCCACGATCAGGGGCAAGGACGTATTGACGCTCTACACCGAGAGGCTGTCCGGCTCGCTCACCAGCCTGGGCGGCGCCCCACTCCCGGCGGTCCGCAGCGTCACGATCACCCCCGACGCCCTCCCGAAGTGGCTTTCTCACCCGGGGGCGCCCATGCGGACCGTCGCGTTCGAAGACGTGACCGTTTCGCAGGCCGGCCAGTTCGGCGGCGATCTGACCATCTCCGGGCCGGACCTCCGTGCCGCGGACCGGTGACACCGCACACTGGCGCGTGCAGCTGCGAGGTCCCGTATTGGACATGAAGCGCCCGTGGGCGGCGACGACGAGCCGGCATGTGGGTTTCGAGTCCAGGTTGGAGCGGGACCACGGTCAGCCTTTGGCCCAGGCTTCCTCTTCCTCCCGTGCGGCGTCATAGGCGCGTCGGGCGGCGGCGACCTGTGGCAGGTGCGCCTCGGACCAGCCCACGAGGGTGTCGAAGACCGGTACCAGGGTGCGGCCCAGGTCGCTGATCTCGTACTCCACCCGGGGCGGGATCTCCGCGTGGTAGGTGCGCACGATCATGCCGTCATACGTGAGGGCGACCGGCCCGAGACCGGGCCGGAGGTCCCTCACCTGCAGTACACCCAGATCAGCCCGCCGCAGATCAAGGAAGCACTGCGGCACTGGATGGCCACCGCATTGCCCGGCATCGTCCCGGGCCACAGCGAGATATCCGTCCCCAGCACCTGGGCGGTGTTCCTCAGCGACGTCGCCCCGGCCGAGGGCGCCCGGCTGTTCCTGCCCCGGGGGAACGCGGAGTTCGCGCACCTGCACGCCGACGGCAGCCTCCACCTGGCGCTGGACCCGGCCGACCACCCCGCGTTCCTGGCTTCCGGGTGGGGCGAGAAGCACCCTCTGTACGACCGCGGCGTCAACGTCGTCATGTTCTACGCGCCCCGCGACCAGGCCGAGCTCGAGGTGGCCAAGAAGGTCATCGCCGCCTCCTACCAGTACGCAACCGGCCACGCTCATGGTCTGGGCGTTGTGGGAACTTCGCGTGCGACGTCCAGTCGGGGTTGTAGATGTGCGTCTCGTTCCCAGTCCGCCACGTACGCGAGGCTCATCGTGGCGAGCAAGGCGCCGCCACCTCGGCCGTCGCGTCGCCGAACAGGCACTCATCTACGCCCGCGGCCGCGCGATGACCACCCAGGGCGCCTGACAACAGCAGCGCGGCCGGCGCTCATCGACGCACGCCACGTGAAGTGGCACCTGCCCGACAGGCAGGCAGGCAGCCCCTGCTGACCCTGACCTCGGCCCTGTGGATGCGCCGCGGCGCCTGGTCGCACTCCCGTCTTCAACTCGCCACCGGCGCCGCATCGTTGTACTGGATCACCCAGCTGTCGGCGATCGTCTACCCCGGCACGGCGCTCGTCGACCCGCCGAGGACCTTCGCCCCTCAGCCCGCACTCGCCGCCGCGATATTGGCCCTCAACGCGCTCGAGTATGTCGTCGAGAGCCGACGGATCGGGCGCAGCACCAGGCAGAGGCGCATGAAAACCGCTGACCTCAGCGCCGCCGGCACCAGCAGTCCCTGACGATGCGAGCGCCGCGATGCCCACGCCTGCGGCGTGGAACGAGGCCGCGCCCACCCTTCAAGTAGATGCTCGCGGCCAACACCGTCTCATCAGGCGTGTTCCGGGTCCGGCCGCCCTGCGGTCGCACCCGGTCCTCCCGAACTCTCGGGAGACGGCTTGCTGAAGAAGGTGACCGGACGCTGCTGCCGCTCTCCGTCGACGACGATGTCGACGGACTCGTTGTAGAAGGCCACCCGGTGCTTGATGATCCACACGGAAGGCAGAGGATCGGGATAGCTCCAGGCGATGTCGGGCCGCACGTCGGCGCCGCCCGCCCACGACCAGTAGTCGGTCGCCACACCCTTGTACGGGCAGCGGGTTCGCGCACCGGTCGGGGTGAAAAGATCGAGGCGGATGTCCTCCCGCGGAATGTAGTAGCGGACCGGCAGGTGCGTCTCGAACAGCAGAACCGGCGTACGCGTGTCCGCGACGACGGTGCCCTCGATCTCGACCTGGACGTGCCGGGTGCTGGGCAGCGCGTCCACCCGCTTGTACGGGTCACGGGGGTGCACGAAGATCTCCTCGTCCTCTTCGTACCAGTGGTCGAGCACCTCGTGCCCGAACCATTCGAAGCTGATGTAATCGGCCAGCTCCTCGCTGGGATAGGTCCAGGCCGCCGCCTGGACGGTCCGTTCGGCGAGCGCAAGGTCGTAGAAGACCGTCGCTCCCCCGTGACGTCGCGGGTTGGCGGGCCGCTCGGTCCTTCGCAGCAGATCCATCCGGACGTCTGCGGCCGGGAAGGCGTACAGGGGTACGGGACGACCGGGCTCCCACACAAGAACGGGCCGGCGGCTGTCCACGACCGTGACCTCGCCCTTCGTCGCACGCACCCATCGCTCGCTCGGCTCCCAGGTCACGCTGTCGATCGAATCGGGCCGACGGCGTTCGACCGGCACGCCTTCCGGGCCTCCATGCGGAGTGGTCATCGGTCTCCTCCTCGCTCCGGCAGGTGCCTCTGGAAGCCAGTGCCCTCGATACCGCGGTGCCGCACCGGCATCCATGTCCACGCTGCTCCGGATGAGAGCTCCCCGCAAACGCCGCCTTCGGCGCAGCTGCGGCAGCCAGTCGCTCCTCCAGGCCGCCCGCGACCTGCGGCACGACCTCGCCCCCCGGCGGCAGCCAAGCCCCTGGCGCACCGTCCAGTACCAGGACGCGCGGCGGGTGCAAGGGCGCGGTCGGCGCATTGTTCGGGGAATGTACGGGCGGCGGCGTGCCCGCCGGGAGGGCGACTTGATGTGGTTAGCATCGATGAGGTTGCCGCACGTGAGAGGCAGTGATGACGGAGTCCAGGGGCCTCGTGCTGATCGTCGAGGACGAGCGCCACATCGCCGATGTGGAAAGGCTCTACTTGGCGCGCGAGGGCTTCGGTGTCCACGTCGAGACCGACGGGATTGCCGGGCTCGCGGCCGCGAGACGGATGCACCCGGTGGCGATCGTGCTGGACATCGGTCTGCCGGGCCTGGATGGCATCGCCTTCTGCCGTGCCCTGCGTGACGTCGGCGACTGGACGCCGGTGCTGCTGGTCACCGCGCGCGGTGAGGAGGCCGACCGCATCCTCGGGCTCGAGTTGGGCGCGGACGACTACCTGACCAAGCCGTTCTCGCCGCGCGAGCTGGTCGCCCGGGTCAAGACCGTGCTGCGCCGGGCGGCCGGGCCGCCGGGGCAGCCGACCGAGAGCGTCGGCCGGCTCGGCGTGGACCCGATCAGCCGCACTGTGCGCTGCGACGGCGAGCTGGTCGAGCTCACCGCCACCGAGTTCAACCTGCTCGCGTACCTGCTCCAGCACGTGGGGCAGGTCTTCACCCGTGAGCAGCTGCTCGCGCGGGTCTGGGGGTACCCGGGCTACCGCGACACTCGGATGGTCGACGTCTTCGTCTCACAACTGCGCGCCAAGCTCGGCGAGGCGAGCCCGATCCGTACGGTCCGCGGCGTCGGCTACAGCGCGACGGCCTCCAGCAGGTGAACCGCCCCCGCCCCCGTCGTGGCTCGCTCGCACGCAACATCGTGGTGCTGACCACCGTGGTGGCGGCACTCGCAGTGGCGTTGACCGGGCTGATCGCCTGGCAGACCGCCGAGCACGGCGCGGAGCAGCGCGAGCGCGACCAACTGACGCGCCAGGCAAAGGTGCTGAGCCGCCTGCCCGCCTTGTCCGAAGCCCTTTTTACCGGCGCCCAGGTACTGGCCGGGCCGAACAGCGTGCACCTCGCCGTCATCGCCCCGGACGGAACGGTGAGCGGAACCGCCACCCCAGCCGTCGACCTGGCGTCGAAGTCGGACCTGCTGGCGGGAGAGCCGGTCTCCACCGACAGCGTTCTGGGCGGCCAGGACGTGCTGCTGGTGGGGCAGCCCGGCGCGCGCGGCGGCGCGATCGTGCTGACCGAGCCGTACACCGTCGTCACCCAGAACACGAACCAGATCCGCCGCAACGTGATTGCGCCGCTGATCGTCGGCATGCTCGGCGCGGCACTGGCCGGAGCGCTCCTGGCCCGCCGCATCGCCCGCCCGCTCGCGACGGCCGCGCAGATCGCGCACCGGCTCGCCGACGGCGAACGCGGCGTACCGGCCCCGGTCGACGGCCCACGGGAGACCGCGGACATCGGGCGCGCCCTCAACGTCCTGGACGAAGCGCTGGCACACAGCGAGAACCGGCAGCGGGAGTTCCTGCTCTCCGTCTCCCACGACTTGCGCACCCCGCTGACCGCACTGCAGGGATACGCCGAGGCACTCGCCGACGGCCTGGTCGAGCCGGACCAACTGCCCGAGGTCGGCGGCATCCTGGCCGACGAGACCCGCCGCCTGGACCGCTTCCTGGAGGACCTGCTGGACCTGGCCCGGCTGGAGGCGGACGACTTCCGCCTCGACACAGCCCCGACCGACATCTCCGCACTCGTCGCCGAGGCCGCTGCCTTCTGGTCCGGCCCCTGCGCACGCCACGGCGTCGACCTACGGCTCGAGCAGTCCGGGCAGCCCGTCGTCGACACGGACGCCTTCCGGGTTCGCCAGCTGATCGACGGCCTGGTGCAGAATGCCCTACGGGTCACGCCCGAGGGCGCACCCCTGGTCCTCGCCGTCCACGCGGCTGCGGGCGGCGCGGCCGAACTGCAGGTCCGCGACGGTGGACCCGGCCTGAGCGACGACGACGTCCGCATCGCCTTCGACAGCGGCGCCCTCCACGAGCGCTACCGGGGCACCCGCCCGGTCGGCAGCGGCCTGGGCCTGGCCATCGCCCACCGCCTGACCGGCCGCCTCGGTGGCGCCATCGGTGTCGAAGGGCGCGGCCCGGAAGGCGGCGCCTGCTTCACCGTCACCCTCCCGCCGTCACCCGACGGCACTTGAGGACTTCGCGAGCCCTCGTCCCGGCGGGCGCGCAGCCGCCCGTACATTCCCCGAACATTGCGCCAAAGGCCCCCTTACACGCGCCGCGCACAGTGAGGCCCCATGAAAACTGAATCGGCCGAGGGGCCTGGACTGCTCCACCGGAGCGGGCGCTGGTGTGCCCGGCACGCCTGGCGGGTTATCGCCCTGTGGGTGCTGCTCCTTGTCGGCCTCGGGCTGGCCGACCACACGTGGGGCGGCACCTTCGCGGACAGCTTCTCCCTGCCCGGCACCAGTGCCCAGACCGGTGCCGACCTGCTCAAGGCCCACACAAGCAGTTCCGGGGGCACATCCGCCCCGATCGTGATCACGTCCGACCAGGGTTCGGTCGCCAGTCACCGGGCCGCGATCGACGCGGCCGTCAATAACCTGGATCAGCTGCCGAACGTCCTCGCGGTGGCCGACCCGCTCACCACGCCGGGGGCGGTCTCCGCGAACGGCGACATCGCCCAGATGACCGTCCGCTTCAGCAGCAACCCGGCGAGTTTCGACCGCTCCTATCTCGACCGGGTCGACACCGCCGTCGAGCCACTGCGCACCGATCACGTCACGGTCGAATACGGGGACCCGCTCGGGCAGCTGGCCGCGCCCAAATCGGCCGACCGCGTCTCGGAGGCCATCGGTCTGGCTGTCGCCGTGCTCGTGCTGCTGATCGGCTTCGGCAGCGTCGCCGCCACCGGACTGCCGCTACTGACGGCCGTGCTCGGCCTGACCGTCGGCCTGGGCGGCCTCGGCCTGCTCGCCTCACACTTCAGCTTCGCGCAGGCGTCCCCGACCCTGGCCGCGATGATGGGCCTCGGTGTCGGCATCGACTACGCGCTCTTCCTGGCCACCCGCTACCGAGCCCTGCTGCACTGCGGGATGGAACCCGCTGAGGCGGTCGGGCGCACCGTTGCCACCAGCGGCCGTGCCGTGCTGGTCGCCGCCGCCACGGTCGCCATGGCGCTGGGCGGGCTCTGCGTCTCGGGCGTGAGCTTCATCGGCACCCTCGGCGTCGCGGCCGGGCTCACTGTCGTCGTGGCCGCTGCCGCGTCCGTGACACTGACCCCCGCGCTGCTGGGTCTGCTCGGCCGCCGCATCGACCGCCTTCACGTGCGCACGCCGGTCGCCGAACCCACCGGCGAGTCGGACGTGTGGCATCGCTGGGCCGTCAAGGTCAGCCGGCGCCCCTGGCTCTTCCTGGTCAGCGGCCTGCTCCTGCTCGGCACACTGTCCACTCCGGTCGCGTCCATGCAGCTCGGCCACGTCGACGCCGGAGCGCAGTCCACCGGCCGGACCGACCGCCGTGCCTACGACCTGATCACCGTGGGATTCGGCCCCGGCGCCAACGGCCCCCTCACCGTCGTCACCCACCTTGACAGTCGGCAGGTCGCCGGCCAGACCGAGCGCCAGGACCTCGCCACCTCGCTCCAGCACACGCTGGCCACCGTGCCCGGCGTCGCCTCCGTGACACCCCCGGTCCCCAGCCCCGACCACGACCTGCTCATCACCACCGTCACCCCCACCACCGGCCCGCAGGACCAGGCCACCACCGACCTGATCCACACATTGCAGAACGACACGGTGCCGCAAGCGCTGTCCGGCACCGGCGCCACCGGCTACGTCACCGGCACCACCGCCGCCACCCAGACCTTCACCGACACCCTCGTCGCCAAACTGCCCCTGATCATCGGTGTGGTCGTCGCCGCCGCGTTCCTGCTGCTGCTCACCGTCTTCCGCAGCCTGCTGATCGCACTCAAGGCCGCCGTGCTCAACCTGTTCTCCATCGCCGCCTCCTACGGCGTGGTCGTCGCGGTCTTCCAATGGGGCTGGGGCGGCGCGCTGTTCGGCGTCACCGAGAAGGTTCCCGTCGAGTCCTACGTACCGATGATGATGTTCGCCATCGTCTTCGGGCTCTCCATGGACTACGAGGTCTTCCTGCTCTCCCGGATCCGCGAGACCTGGATGCACCGAAAGGACAACCACCTGGCCGTCGCCACCGGCCTCGCCGCCACGGCCCGCGTCATCACCTGCGCAGCACTGATCATGACGAGCGTCTTCCTGGCGTTCCTGCTCTCCACGAACGTCGCCGTCAAGATGCTCGCCCTCGGCCTCGGCGTCAGCGTCATCATCGACGCCACCGTGGTCCGCCTGATCCTGGTGCCCGCGTCCATGTACCTCTTCGGGCGCGCCAACTGGTGGCTACCCGGCTGGCTGGACCGGCTCCTTCCGCATCTCGACCCGGAAGGACCCGCCGCAGCGCCCACCTCCCTGCCCGCACCCGCCCCTGTGCCCGCCCGAGGAGACCAGCGATGAAGCACCGCCTGACGAAGACCCGGGCAGCCATGCGCCGCCACCTCGTCATCACGGTCACGACCGCCGTGGTCCTGGTAGCCGCCGTCGCCACGGGCGCGGCCGAGTTCATGGCCCGCAACATGATCCAGAACCGCATCGCCGAAGCAGCACCCGCCCTCGGCGACAACGTGGCGGTCAGCGTGGCCGGCGACTGGGTCCTGTGGGACCTGGCACACAAGAACATCCCCAGACTCGACATCAGCAGCGACGACGCCCGCCTCGGACCCCTCTCCCAGGTCTCCGTCCACGCACAGCTCGACGACGTCCGCCTCGGCGGGACGGCCACCGTCGGCAGCACCCACGCCCAGGTGACCGCCTGGACGCAGTCCCTCGCCGCCGCGATCCAGACCGCCGCCCCGTCCGTACCGGTCGCATCGGTCACCACCGACCCGGCGAAGGGAACCATCCTCGCCGCCGTCGGCCCGGCCGGCGCCGGACAGCTGACGCTGCGTCCCGTACTCGAGGACGGGAGGGTCACCCTCGCCGTCGACGGGCTCACCGTGTTCGGCCGCTCCGTCCCCACCAGCCGGCTCGGGATGGGCAACGGCAGCCCTGGATCGGCGCCGGGCGCGCAGAAGGACTACCCACTCGGACTCAAAGCCACGTCCGTGCACGTCCGGCCGGACGGCCTGCACATCGCCCTGACGGGCGGCCCCAGCACCCTGGCCGGCGTCTGATGACCGGATACGCCACACACATCACCGCAGTTCAGCGCACCCTTCCCCGTGGCTTCAGGGCCACCGGGGGCAGCTCGGGAGCAGACAGCCGGCCGCCGTCGTAGCCCTTCACCTCGCCGAAGCGGGAGCCGGTCATCCAGTCCGCCCGCGCCTGCGCGATCTCCTCGTTCGTACGCCCGATGAAGTTCCACCACATGACGATCTCCTCTTCGAAGGGCTCGCCGCCCAGGAGCATCAGGCCCGCGTCGGATTCGGCGCGCAAGGGGAGTTCGGTGCGGCCGCAGCCGAGGTAGAGCATCGAACCGGGCAGTACGGGCACGCCGTCGACATGTGTCTCGCCGGACATGCAGAGCACGGCGTACTCGAAGTCGGGGTCCAGCGGCAGGCTCGCCGCCGCGCCCCGGGAGAGCGCCAGATCGGCGCCGACGAGCGGGGTGTAGGTGGTGCCGGGCGAGAGGGCGCCGTCGAGCTGACCGAGGATGACGGTGGCGGTCAGGCCGGGCCCGCTGACGGTCGGCAGGTCCGCGTGGTGCTGGAACTGCGGCTCGACGTTCCGTTCGGCGTCGGGGAGCGCGACCCAGAGCTGGGCTCCGTGCAGGAAGCGGGCGTGCGGCTTGGGGCTCTCCTCGGAGTGACTGATCGCCCGGCCGGAGGTCATCAGGCCGAGTTCGCGCGGTCGGATCGTCGCCAGGCTGCCGTTGCTGTCGCGGTGCAGCACCTCGCCCTCGTGGAGCCAGCTCACGGTCTGGAGTCCCATGTGCGGGTGGGGCGGGACCTGCATGCCGGGCTCGTCGGCGATGTCGTCGGGACCGTAGTGGTCGACGAAGGCCCAGGCTCCCACCATGCGGCGGCCGAGGTTGGGCAGCAGCCTGCGGACCTCGGTGGATTCGCCGAGCCGGACATGGCGCGGGCTGAGGAGTTCGCGGACGGGTTCGGCGACGACGAAGCCACGACCGCCGCAGACGGAGAGGGCGGCCTGACGATCGAGATTGCTCATGGCGCTCAACCTATTCCTGTACGGACGCGAGCCGTCAGCCCCCACGCCCAAATGATAGTGGAATATTCAACCATCTCTCTCTGCTGTGCACCGTGCAAGCAGCAGACCGGGGCTCCGAGGAGGAGAGCACGTGAACGAGACGTACTACGAGTTCGGCACCCCCGCGGAGCGGTGGGATCGCGCCCAATTGTTCTTCGACGCCAAGGAGTACGTCACCGCGGCCCGCATTCTCGCCGGTCTGGTCGCCGAGTCGCCGGAGAAGATCGCGCCGCGTCTGCTGCTCGCCCGCGCCTACTACCACTCGGCACGGCTGCACTTGGCTGAGGCCGAGCTGCGCGCCGTCCTGGAGCTCAGCCCGGTGGAGCACTACGCGCGGCTGATGCTCGGCCGCACACTGGAGCGCCAGGGGCGCCCGCGGGACGCCGCGCCGCATCTGCGGATGGCCGCGGCGATGTCCGGTGAGCCTGTGCCGGAGGCGGTCGAGGGGTAGGGCGGTCGACCGCCGGCGCGATGGCCGGGGCCGTCCGGCTGCCGGGCCGTCCTCAGTCACCGGGCGCCGCGGTCACGCCAGCAGCCAGGCGATGAGTGACAGCGACCCCATCGACAGCAGCGTGGACAGCAGGACGGTGTCCCTGGCCAGATCAGTGTTCAGCCGGTACTCGGAAGCGAAGATGAAGGCGTTCTGCGCGGTCGGCAGACCGGCGCAGAGCACCACGGCGAACAGCTCGTGCCCGTCGAGACCGAAGCCCCAGCGCGCGAGCGCATAGGCGAGCAGCGGCTGGACGGCGATCTTGAGCGCGACCAGCACGCGCCGTTCCGTGCGGCCCATGGCGTCGGGCCGCTGCGCCCGCGCGTTCAGCGACATCCCGAGGGCGAACAGCGCGGCGGGCACGGCCGCGCCGCCGAGCATCTGGACCGGAGCGGTCAGCTCGGCGGGCAGCCGCCAGCCCGCGGCGGCGACCGTCACCCCGGCGGCCGACGCCGCGATGATGGGATTCCGCAGGGGCAGCTTCAGGATCCGGCCCCAGCGGTCGCGGGCTCCGCGCCGTACATCCAGGTCTATGAGCACCAGGATCACCGGCGTGATGAACAGCGTCTGGAACAGCGCAGCCGCGATCACGAACGATGCGTCGTCCAGGACGTGTACGGCGATGGGGATGCCCAGATTGGCAGAGTTGACATAGGCCCCGGCCATCGCGCCTATGGCTCGGTCGGCCTGGCGGCGGCGAAAGACCCACCGGCCAAGCAGCAGGCCCACCCCGAACACGATGACGAGGCTGGCCGCGAACACCGCCACGCCTGGGCCGGCCAGCTCGGACACCCGTGACCTGGACAGCGTCAGGAACAGCAACGCCGGCATGGCGAACGCGAAAGCGAATCGCCCCAGCACGGTCTGCGCCTGAGCGCCGAGCACATTGAACCGGCCCGCCGCCCAGCCGACGGCGGTGATCGCCCAGATGGGCAGGAAGCCGGAGAGCATGGTCACCCGGCCAGCATGCATGGCCGCGATCATCACACCTCGGCCGCCCCCGGCAGTGCCGCGTACACCCCTGAGGCAGGGAGAGTTGGGCGTTCTCGGCGCTGCGTCGCATGTCAGCCAGGTTCGCCCAAAGGAGTGCCCCGAGGCGTCCGACGTGTCAGCATATGGCTCATGCTCTCGCTCGTGCCTGCTGCCGTGGCTCCCGGCAGAATGGCGGACACGCCCCAACCAGTACTCCAGGCCTCGTACGAACTCCTGCTCCGGCCATGGGAAACCGACGACGCTCCGCAGGTCATCGAGGCCTTCAGCGATCCCGAGATCCAGAAGTGGCACATGCTGACAGTGACCACGGAGGAGCATGCCCGCCAGTGGATCATTGCCCGGCAGCGGAGTTGGCAGCGGGAATCCGGGGCGAACTGGGCCATCACGAACGCGAAGACCGGGGATATCGTCGGCCGTGCCGGATTGCGCTACATCGATCTGCGCGCGGGACGAGGCGACTGTACCTACTGGGTCCTCCCGCCGGCCCGCGGACAGGACATCGCGGCAAGGGCGCTTCAGGAACTCGCCCGATGGGCCTTCGAGGACATAGGGCTGCATCGGGTGACGGCGGCGCATTCCACCGTCAACACCGCGTCGTGCCGCGTTGCCACGAAGGCCGCGTTCACGTTCGAAGGCACGATGCGCAGTCAGACGAGACACCTGGACGGCTGGCACGACATGCACCTGCACGCACGCATTCACAGCGACAAGGACTGAAGCTGACGGAAGAAACACCACATCCGTCTGGGGGGACAAGGATGCAGCTCACCGTTTTCCTCAGCTTTGAGAACCACCAGAAGAACCGGGCTGTCTGGCTCGGCCGAGAGCTCGCCGCATCCGGCTTCCGGGTCATCATGGAGGACGATTTCGGGGCCAGTTCACCGCGCGTGGAAATGGCCAACGCCATTCAGGACTGCGACCTCGTCGTGGCCCTGGTCACCAGCGCCTACGCCCACGCACGGGCCACGCAACGGGAGCTCGACTTCGCCGAGGCGTTCGGCAAGAAGGTCGTCGCGGTCTTCACCGGGCTGTCGTCCCGCAGTGCACCGGCCAAGTCGTACACGGCGTACCGCCGCCTGGAGATCAGCGAGACCTGGGAGGACACCGACGCCCAGTGGCGTCAGGTCCACGAGCTGCTCGTACGGCTGCTGCATCAAGAGGTACAGGCCTCGCCGCCCTCAAGGCCGAACCCGCGGAACAATCCATCGGGTGTCCCCCTGGAGAACGCGGTCCTGCTGTACGACATCGAGGACAGAGCGCTGGCCGACCTCATTATTCAGGCGCGGCCCGGATGGCGGAGAAAGGGTGGACCGGGCGAGGCGAATGCCACGGAAATCCCGCACGTTCTCCTGTGGACGGTCGCGTCGGCCGAAACCTACAGCCTGGGACGCAAGGAACTGGAGCATGCCGCTGCCGAGTCCCCGGTGTATCTCGCAGTCGCCGGAGACGCTCCCCCTCCCGCTCCCGAGCTGGACGCGCCCTCGTTCTCGGTGAACGAATTCATCCCCCAGGCCCGCAGGGTGGCGAGCCGGCCCGGACGGAAGGCCGCTCCCCAGTCCCGGGTGGCCAAGCTGAACGAGCAGGTGCTCGCCGCCAACGACAGAACGCCGATCAATGTGCTGGTCGACCGTCTCTGTTGCTCGCCCCGAGTCGCCGAACTGGCCGCTGATGCCTACCGCATCGCTGTGAGTGAGCTCAATGCGGGCGACCATCTGAGGCTCTCCGCGGTCTACAACCAGGCGCTCGCTCTCAGATTCCGCGGCGACTGGCGGCAGGCCGTCGAATTGATCCACAACGAGCTGCTGGCCACACCCTCCGATCTGACCGCACAGGCGGAGAACCTTCGGCTGCATCTCACGCTCGAGCGAATGTCACTCGAATACGAGCTGGGCGACCGGCGGTCGGCCGGTATCGAGCAGGAGATCACGAATCTGCAGCTGGAGTTCCGGGCCGCCGGCGAGCTGCCCGGTTATGTGCAGACCGGCCGTGTCCTCGGGAACGTGCTCCGCGAGCGCGGCAAGTTCGACGCCGGTGAGCGCGTGATTCAGCGCACGATCGGCGTCGCGGAGTATCTCGCGGAATCCACCGACGGCAGCTACGGCGACCTGGTGCTCGCCGACTGCCTGCGGGAGCTGGCGCAGCTGTATGTGGCACGGATGGACTTCACCCGAGCCCGCAGCAGCCTCAAGGACGCCAAACAGCTGCTTGCCGTCCGGGGCGAGGAGACGCATGGAGCGGCGCGCTATCTCTCCGCCGTGCTGATGTACGTCGACGCGACGATCGACGACCGCGACGGGACGCACACCCATGCAGACCCGCCGACCGAGCGTGCTCACAGCGCGCTGGAGATCCTTTCCGGCTTCGAGAACCCGATCCGGCTGGCAACGATCTACGACTGGCTGGGCCGGGCCTGGACCCGGCATGTCCCCAGCAGGCGCGAGAACCTGACGCGCGCGGAAGAGTATCTGCGCAAGGCGCTGCGCATGCGCGAGGTCCACGGACACAGCTACACCCTCGGTCTCTCCCATCTGTCGCTCGGCGGGCTGTACGAAGTGCTGGGGAACATGGAGCGGGCGCTCGACAGCTATGAGCTCGGCCGTCAGGTCTTCAACCAGCGGGGCCTCCGTCCGGCTCTGGCAAGGGCGCATGCGGCCCTGGCCCGCGGCTACTTCCGGATGTCCCGCAGTCCGGACGACGACGCCGGGACCCTGTACCGCGAGCATCTGGAACACGCGGACAGGCTTTATCAGGAAATCCGGCTCGCCAAAGAAGGCATGGAGCTGCGCTTCGAATTGGAGCACAGCGGCCGTCGGGCCATGAACGAGGTTCCGGACAACACCCCACTCATCTCCGTCGGCGAATACCACTTCCACAAGTGGATCCGCGAGCACACCGCTACGCACGGCCCGGAGCTGGACCGCAATTTCAGCCTCACCGTAGGCATCGGTGACGACGCCGCGGTCGTGTCGTTCGACGGAGCATCCAACGGTCAAGGCCTTGTGTACACAACGGACTCCGCTCCGGGATCGCTGGCCGAACCCGGCAAGTCGCCCGAGTACGTGGGCCGTTTCACGGTGGTCCAGACGCTGGCCGACATCATTTCCATGGGTGCCCAGCCGGTCGGGCTGCTCCTCAATCTCTTCCTGTCGCGTTCGGTCTCGGTCGGCTATGCCCGGCGTCTGATCGAGGCTGTGGTGCGCGAGGCCGCTCGCTACGGCGTCGCCGTCATCGGGGGAGACGCCAAGGAGCGCAGCGAGCAGTCGGTGGGCTGTGTGGGCATCGGATACGTCGACAAGTCCCGTATTCTCACCAGGAATTCAGTGCGCCAGGGGCATGCCATCGGCATCACACTCGCTTCCAGCCCCACCGGTGGGTGCCGCCCGATCGGCACTCGATGGGCTCAGGAGCTGGTCGAGTACTACCGTATGGACCGCTCCGGCGTCATGCGTGACTTCCCCCAGCTGCGAAAAGTCGTCGACCCCAAGGCGAAGTACGAGCTGCTGTATCTGCCGGACAGAGTCATGGCAAGCGCCGTACGCACCGGCCTCATGAAGTCCGCCATGGACACCAGCGACGGTGTACTGGCCTGCCTGGAAATTCTCGGGCGGGAGAGCAGTGTGGGCTTCGAACTCGACGAGGCCGCGATCACCGACATCATCGGCGACGAGGCACGCACGCTCGCCGGCATCCTCGGTCTCCCGACGGGACTGTTCCTGTTCAGTGCCGGTCATGACTGGGAAGTGGTCTTCGCCTGCGAGGAAGCAGATTTCGCAGCCGTGGCGGCGGCCGTCGAGCACGATCTGCGGGGGAACGGCCGAGTGGTCCGCATCGGCACAGCAGTGCAGCGCACCGAGCAGGACGAAAGCGGTGTTCGCATTCGGCGGACGAATGGCGAGGAGCGATTGCTGCAGTACTACACGGACGAGAAGTTTGTCCCTCGCAGATATCAGGATCGCCCTTCCCAGTGGCTGACTTTCGCCAATAGATTCGCGCCGGATGATCTGTCCGGCGTCGAATGAGAATCCGCCGCGTCGGTCGCCGCCGACCACTCAACCGATTTCCGGTAAAACGCCATCAGCATATCAATGGCTTCGAACTACCGAGCATCGCGGGGACTCACTCCCCCGCCGTTCGGATATCAGGTTGGTGAAGCATTGCAGACGGGTAATGATATTCTGAAGCCGAAACCGGAGGACCCGAAAGGGACCACCCCGTCACGGGTGGCTGTGGTCGGGTGCGGCCGAAGGTTCGGAACTGCGATACTTCCCGTCCTCAAGGAGTGCGAGGCCCAACTCGTAGCCGTCATCGATCCAAGCCGTCATGCGCGCGACAGCGTGATTTCCGGTCTTCTCGGGCAACCCACTCCGGTGACGTCCGAAGAATTGTCGGCGACTGTCCTGCGCGACAGCAGGCCGGACATGGTCGTCGTGGCCTCCCCCAGCGGACTCCATTTCGAGCACGCCTGGATGGCGCTTGCATCGGGAATGATGACATTCGTGGAAAAACCTCTGGCGCGCTGTGCGGAGGAGGCGGACCGACTGAGAAGCATGAGCGGAAGAAGGCTCGCCGTCTCGGAGCAGCGAGTGCACCGCACAGATCTCAAGTTCGTACGGGAGTGCATTTCGTCCGGCGGCATCGGCAGAGTCACGAAGATCATCTATCACGATACCGTGGCTCCCGCTCCTTCGTTCGGCAAGAGCTGGCGCAACGATCTGCTACTGGCGGGCGGAGGGGTTCTATTCGATCTCGGGTATCACACGATCAATACGCTGCAGTGGCTTCTTGACAGCAGCTGTCACGACCTCGTGCCGCGCTTCGTTCGTCTCGGCCGGGGGAAATTCTCCGTCGAGGACAGTGCCCGCATATCCTGCACGGGTCAGGAAATGGAACTGCGGTTGCGCATCGGTCTCGATGCGGCATGTCCGGGCGAGTATCTCCTGATCGAGGGAACAAGAGCCTCCGTGCGGGTCAGAAGGGAACGTCTGGACGGCTCCCTATCACTGGTCGCCGTGCACACCCCGAAATCCGGAACGCGCATCACCCGTCACCACCTCGACAACGCGCACGACACCCGTTCTCTGAGGGACTTCATGGCCGGAAAAATATCTGAGACATCACTGGACCGTCATGTGGCGACGGTACGGCTGCTCGAAGCATTCTACGAACATGCGAACACCAGAAGGGGCTTCTTATGAATCTGCTGAACTATCAGGAGAAGACATTCATCCAGGAAATTTTGGGGCCGCTCGCCAGCACGGCCCAGGCGGGGAACTTCGAGGATGCGGTGGTGCTCGACCTGGCGAAGATGACCGGACAGAATGATGCCCCTTTTCTTGTCTATTCGATGGACCAGCCCTACTTCATCCAGCAGCCCGACGCCTCCCTTGCCCCCCAGCGCTTCTACGGCCGCTGGATCGCGGGCACCACCTGCAATGACATCATTGCCATGGGCGCCAGATGCCGCGGCTTCTCACTCGCTCTGGCGGCACCCCCCCAGACCCCCGCCGATGACATCCGGTCCATTGCCCTGGGCATCAACGATGTACTGACGAGCATCGGCTCGACATACGAGGGGGGCAATTTCCACAACGGCGACATGGCGACTGTCGGGTTCGCCTGGGGAACCGTGCCCAGACACGGAATTGTCCGGCGGTCGGGTGCTCGCCCCGGTGACAGAATCGTTGTCACGGGCGAACTCGGTTTCGGCTGGCTCGAGTACCAGATCAGAAAGAATCACCTGGAGCATCTGATCGACGATGCGGACAAGGAGAAATTCCGCACCTACAAGTCGATGCCGATCGGTGCCGCATCGGCCGTCGCCGCAGCCGCCGAGAGTGAATGCTTCACCTCCGGCATGGATCTGAGCGACGGGCTGATCGAATTCCTGTACACCGTGAAAACCAGAAACAACGTCGGATGCCTGATCGACGCCGACCTCCTTCCGGTGTCTGCCGCGAGCCGGCGCAACGCCCCTCTTCTCGGCCGGCTCGACCCATCGCTCGGTATCGTCGAGAAGTTTCCGTTCCTCCTCTCCTTCGATCCGGGCTATGACTCCCCGCTGCGGCACGCGTTCACGGTTCGCCCCGAGTCCTTTGCCGACGCAGCGCAGCACTTCAGCGAACACGGCTACGAACTGCATGTCATCGGTGAGGTGACCGATGACCCGGCCGTCCTGCTCAAGACGGACCGGAACGTCTTCGAAATTCCGCCGTTCTGGGACGACAACCTCCGTCAGACCACCACCATGGAAGCCTGGTCCGACTTCATCAAGGGACTCGACCTGAAGGGATGAGCGATGCGGAAGGACGAACTCGCGCTGCATGGAGGCCCGCCCGCCGTGACGGTGGAATGGAGCCAGGACTGGCCGTACATCGGCACGGAAGAGGTCGCCGCGGTGACCGATCTGCTCGAACGCGGCGTCATCTCCATCTACGACCGTTCAGGCATCGTGGCCGAATTCGAGCAGGCCTTCGCGGACTACCACGCGGAGGAACAGGGAGTCCCGTATGCGCTGTCCCACAATTCCGGCACGTCGTCCTTGCACGCCGCATACTTCGGACTCGGCATCCGGCCCGGCGACGAAGTCGTCGTCCCCACCTACACATTCCTCGCCACCGTGACCCCGCTGCTCCAGATGGGCGCGCTGCCGGTCTTCGCCGATCTGGACCCGGTCACGCTGACCATGGACCCGCGGTCGGTCGAATCCCGCATATCTCCGCGTACCCGCGCCATCGTCGTCACCCATATGTGGGGGCATCCCGCAGACATGGCGGCGCTGCTCGCGATTGCCGAGCGTCACGCTCTGCCCGTGGTCGAGGACTGCTCGCACGCCCACGGGGCCACCATTGGGAACCGGAAGGTCGGCACGTTCGGATCGGTGGGCTGTTTCAGTCTCGAAGGCCACAAGGCAGTGGCAGCGGGTGAGGGCGGAATCCTGGTGACGCGCTCGCGCGAGGTCTACGAACGCGCGCTGATGCTGGGTCACTTCGGGCGTCGAGCCAAGGACGAGGTCATGCACAAGGACCTGGTTCCCTTTATCCAGACCGGGTTCGGCCACAAGTACCGTATGCATCCGCTGGCGGCTGCGATAGCCCTTCAGCAGCTGCGCCGACTCGACGCGCGCAACGAGCGCCGTCGTGCCAACCTCGACCTGCTGTGCGAGGTACTGAGCCCAGTACCGGGAATCCGTCCGCCGGCAACACTTCCGGGAGTGGCGCGGGGCGGCTGGTACGGGTTCAAGGCCCGGTATCTGAGTGCCGAACTGGGCGGCCTTCCTCTCCCCCGTTTCATGGACGCCCTGCAGGCCGAAGGAGTGCAGGTGAAACGGCCCGGCTCGCCTCCGCTGCACCGGGTTCCCGTCTTCCGCATCACCCGCACGGAGGCCCAGCGTCTCGGACTCTCCTGGGCCGGCTCTCTGCCGGAGTCGACTCCGCCGTTATGGGATTGCCCCGTGGCCGACGGCGTGTATCCGGAGCTGCTGAGCCTGCCCACGTTCTCCGGGGATTGCTTTCCCGTCGTACGCCAGTACGGTGAGGCGTTCGCCAAAGTCGCCGGCCGATGGCAGGACCTGTTGTGAATCGACAGCCCGCCGCACCGCATCGAACGGACCGCATGAGCCAACTCTTACGCACGTCGGTCGCCCGAGTGCTCTTCTCCGTACTGATAGGCGCCGGCACGGGACTCGTTCTCTTCGGGGTCACCCGGCTCTCCGGCCGCGATCTCTTCGTCGTCACCGGCGGCATCGCCGGTGCGGTCAGCGTCTTGATGTTCCAGGTCTACGGCCGCGCCGCGCGACTGACCGAAGTGACCGTCACAGTGCCGCAGTTCAGTCAGCTGACCTTCATGGTCAACGACGAGTCCCGGCAAGTGGCATGGCGCCTGTTCGTCGAGACGGTCACCCGGGTGAGCACCCAGCCCCTCAAACACGACGACGGCCTGATCCGCGAGACTCTCACCTCGCTGTACGGGCTGTTCGCCACGACGCGTGAGGCGCTGAAGGCCGCACGCCCCTCGGTGCCGGTCTCCGGAGGCCCGACCGTCGAGTATCTCGCCATCACCATGCTCAACCGGGAGCTCCGCCCGTTCCTGTCCAGCTGGCATCCGCGCCTGCTGGCTTACGAGAACGCGACCCCGGACGGGCCCGAGTCGGCCTGGCCGGACAACGCCGACTGCCGTGCCGAACTCCGCCTCGTACAAGCGAACTTGCGCAGTTACGCGCTGGGGTTCGCGCGACTTGCAGGCGTCAAGGAGGGGCAGCTTCTGATCGACGGCGCCCCCTGACAGACGCAGGACCACCGGGTGTCAACGGTCAAGGGCACAAGAAGTGGAAGCCCGGCTTGGGGTGCATCAGGAAGTCGTGGTGGGAGATGTTCCACGCGTACGCCCCGGCCAGCGAGAACACCACACGGTCACCCGCCCGGAGACCCGCCGCCGGGACCCGGCGGGCGAGGACGTCCTTGGGAGTGCAGAGCTGGCCGGCCAGGGTGACCAACTCCTGCTGGGCCGTGGACCGCGGCCAGGGGTGCGGCCAGTCGTTCACCGGAAGCACCGTGCAGGGCTGGTCGTGGCCCTTCGTCGCCGGGGTGCGCAGATGGTGTGTGCCGCCCCGGACGACCGCGAACTCCTCGCCGTGGCTCGGCTTCACGTCCAGCACCTCGGTGGCGTACCAGCCGCAGTACGCGGTCAGCGCGCGGCCCGGCTCGATGCGCAGCGTCAGGCCGGGGTGGGCCGCGGTGAGGCGGGCGAGGCCCGCGCCGTAGGCGGCCCAGTCGAAGCGGGCGTCGGGGTCGTTGTAGTCGACGGTCATGCCGCCGCCCACGTTCACCTCGCGCAGGTCGATGCTGTGGCGTGCGGCGAGACTCGCGGCCCAGGTCACCACGGACTCGGCGACGGCGAGCTGCTGAGGGGCCTGAAGGCCGCTGGCCAGATGGGCGTGGATGCCGAGCAGCTCGAGGTGCGGGCAGCTGCCGTCAGTGAGGAGGCGAACCGCGTCATCCGCCTGGGTCGGGTCGAGACCGAACGGCGTCGGCCGACCGCCCATGGACAGGGCGCTTGCCTCCAACGAACCGTCGGGCAGGGGAAGGTTGAACCGCAGCAGAACTCCGACTGGCGCATCGGAAGCCCGCCGGGAGGCGAGTTCCGCCAGCATCCGGAGCTCGTACGCGCTCTCGACATGGAAGCGCTCCACGCCCAGGTCCAGCGCCGCGGCTATCTCGGCAGGCGTTTTTCCCGGGCCGCCGAAGGCCAGCGGACGCCCTGGAACAGCCTTTGCGACATGGGCGAGTTCACCGCCCGACGAGACCTCGTAGCCGTCCACATACGGGCCGAGGGCAGCCAGGATCTCCGGCTCCGGGTTGGCCTTGGCGGCGTAGTACAACTCGACGCGCTCGGGCAGTGCCGACCGGACGGACGCGGCATGCTCGCGCAACGCGCCGAGGTCGTACAGATAGGCGGGCAGACTCTGGGCCGGGAGCGACAGGGTGCGGTCGCGCACCGGATCGGTGGGGGCGGTCATCGGGCGCTCCAGACGTCGTCGGTGCGGGGCGCTCCGGACAGCACGTCCTCGGCGAACGGGGAAGGAAGGCGGACATAGCCCGCCTCGCGGTCGGCCGTGCGCTCCCAGCGGGTGAGCAGATTGGCCTTGGCGGGCAGCGGCGCGCCGGCCAGCAGGGCGCCGAGGCGGGCCGGGCAGCCGTGCTCGTCCGCGTACTCCTGCAGCACCCGGCGGACCTCGGCCCACAGCGCGGGTTCGGTCTCCGGGTGCAGATCGGCGAGGGCGGCGAGCATGTCGGACACATGGTTCACCACGAGGCAGTAGACGACCCGGTTCCAGCCTCGCTCGGCGTCGTACGTCAGCGGGCCCGCGACCTCGGGCGGCAGCGCGGCAAGAGTGTCGGCGTGGTGCTCGGGGAGGAGCTTGGTGCCTTCGAGATCACGGAAGAGGACCTGGGCGGGTCTGCCGTCGGCGTCGACACAGACGACGACGTTCTGAAGATGCGGTTCGAGGACAAGACCATGGTCGAAGTAGGCGGCCAGGACGGGCGGGAGGAGCAGCTCCAGATAGTCCCGCCACCAACTCAGGGCGCTGCCGGGGTCCGAGTCCGCCAGCAGCCTGGAGATATGGGCGGGGCCCGTGGGGTACTCATCGGCGATGGCGGCCGCCAGCAGAGGTGTCGTGCCGGGCCGGAGATGGACGTCGAGCCCTTCGCGGACGATCACACCGAAGCCTTCGAGAAGAGCGAGGTCGGGCCGGCCGTCCGGGCCGGGGACGGCGAGGCTGCGGTAGGCGGGTTCGCGGAGCATGCCGCTGCCGGGGAAGCGGGTGGCCAGTTCGGTGAGGGCCGGTCCGAGCAGGCGGGTGAGGGCGACCGCGCCGGCCAGTTCGTAACTGGCGTTCTTGCGCAGGCAGTTGGTGATGCGGACGTTGAGGCTGAACTTCAGGAAGGTGTCGCCGTCGTAGAGGGTGCGTACGGACGCGGTGGCGGTGAACCGGCTTCGGCCGCGGCCGAGATCCAGGATGTCGCGCCGGGCGATGGCCGCCCGCAGTGACGGGTGCTCGTGGAGCAGTGCGTACTGCCAGGGGTGTGCGGGGAGCAGCCGGTATCCCTCGGGCACCGCGTGCAGCCGGTCCAGCGGGTCGGTGGCGCCCGGCTCGGCCGACTCCTGGACGGTCAGATGCTCGCGTACGGCGAGCAGGTGGAGGGGGAAGGCGGCCGCGGCTTCGGGGGCGTAGGCGGACCAGAGGGCGGGGTCGCCGCTGCGGGCCTTGGGGGTGGGGTGGAAGCGGTGGCCGAGTCTGAGTGACTGCTCGGATGCCAGGTACGTGGCGAGCCGGCCACCGTCGAGGGCGGGACGCGGCGCGGCCAGGGCTGCGCGGACGCCCTGATGGCTCGCGTCGACCTGGGCCAGGAATTCGGCATTGCGCGCGCCGGTACGGAGCGAGAGCTCGGCATGGGTGTACTCGGCGAGGCGGCGCCAGCCGAGCTCGGACCAGCCGGTGCCGGTCCGTTCGGCGACCGGGCCCCTGAAGCGGTGCGCTCCGATGAAGGATGTACGGCGAAGGGCCACTTTCAGCAGCACCCCGCGGCGTGGCAGGCGCAGCAGCAGATGGCCGTCGATGACGGCGGTCTCGTGCTCGGGGCCGGAGACCTCGCGCAGGAGACAGTTGAGGAGGGTGTGGGCCACGGCCTCGTCGGCGCTCGGCAGCCCGGTCGGGGCGGCGGAATGGGGCGCGGCACGAGTGGAGGAGTAGGTGGAGACAATGTGGGTGGAGACAGTGCTCATGGGCAGTGACATCAACGGCTCCGGCGGATGCGGCGAGCGGCAGGTGGGTTGTGTGCCGGGCATCGCCGCTCACACCTCCCGCAACAGGTAGTTGGGACCGGTGGTGTAGTGCTTGTTGATGTCGACCGCGCCCGAGCGCTCCTTGGTGAGCAGGGTGCCCGCGGTCACCATCGCCTTGACCGGCAGGCGCGCCGCGTCAAGGACGTGTTCGCGCAGTACGGCGCCGGGCTGCCCGGGCCGGGTCCCGAGCCGCTCCACGGCCTCAACCAGCCGGGTGCGTACGAGATTCAGCAGCCGGCCGAGCGGGGCGCGGCCATGGCGGGCGAGACCGAAGGCGTACGCCCCCGCGCACAGATGGACCGTGATGGTGGTGAACAGATCGACGACCGGCGCGTCGCTGTCCCCGAAAATCCGCGCATCGTCGAACTCGGACGGGTCGGGCGCTGCCGCGCCGAGGGCGGCGCGCATCCGTACGGTGTTGATGCGTGGTCCGTCGTTGTCCTTGAGCAGCAGTCTGATCCGGGTGCGGCCCGCCTGCGTGTCCAGCACCAGCGAAATGTTCTGCTGATGGGACTCCAGGGCGATTCCGTACCCGAAGAGCGTTGTCTGCCAGTCGAAGAGCAGGCTGAGCACGGCGTCGAGAAGGGCGAGTGGATCGCCGCCGTGGAAACGGTCGGCGAGATGGTCGATCAGCAGCCGCCCGCCGGGGGCTTCGCTCAGCAGGGCCGCCATCGACACGACGACTGCGTCGTCCAGGCCTGCCGGACAGCGCCGGAGCAGGACGGCGAGAAGTTCATGACCGGCGTGGGCGAAGCGGGTCTCGTCGGCGTTCAGGATGCTGTCCCGGAAGCGCGGCTCGTGGTCGATCACGGTCTGCAGCAGGCACTGCGTCGCCGCGCCGTCGACCAGTGTGCCGGGCTTGATCGTGCGCCGGTTGCGCATGCCCAACGTGGCGGTGGCCAGGGGCAGTTTGAGATGAACGCCGGGGTACGCGGCGAGCGCCACGGTCCGCATCGACAGGGTCGGTACGGCCTCCAGGTACGGACGGTCGGACAGCACCGCCCTACTGTCGAGTCCGGTGGCGCGCAGTGCGTCCCGCAGCGGTTCGCCCACGGTCAGCGGATGGACGGGGATGGCGAGGTGGCTGTCGTCGAGGTCCGGCAGGCCGAGCACCGACGGCGTCGGCCATGGGTCGGCCGGTTCCGCGGGCCCGTTCACGCCCTGTGCGGTGACCGCGTCCTTGGGAAGGGCGATCCAGCGCAGGTCGAATCGCGGATGGAACTCCGGTGCGTACGCACGCAGTTGTGCCGTCGTAAGTCCCAGGCGGCCACGCGCGGTGGGGTAGACGGGGTGGTCGAGGCGGGCGGCGAGGGTGTCGTGGGCGAGTCCGCCCGCGAGTCCGGTCCAGTCCGCGGGATCGGTGCCGTGCCGGGCCCCGAGCATCGCGATGACCTGATGGTGCGTGACGGCGTGCAGCCGCAGGGTGGCGAGCGTCTGGCGGCATTCCTCGGCGAGGGCGTCGAAGCCGTCGTGGTCCACGGGGTCAGCGAGCGCGCCGAGCGCGGCCAGGATGTCGTCGGCGGTGCTCAGTTCCCTGCCGTCGGACTCCCGGCGCAGCAGGGGCAGACGGGCGCGGGTCTCGTACTGGAATCCGTCCTCGCGAATGGGCAGCTCAAGCGCGTCCCCGTCTGCGGCCTGCAGACGCAACCAGGCCCCGTCCGGGCGCTCCAGCGCGGTGGAGCGCGTGCGCAGGCCCACGACATCCTCCCGCAGCAGCGCGCTGAGCAGGCGCAGAAGGAGGTCCTTCTCGGCCGGGCAAGCGACCGTGTTCGTCACCGTCACGGGGTGATCTCCCAGCGCTGAGCGGCGAGGAAGTCGGTCACGGCCCGGTCCACGGTCTCCTGATCGCTACCGATGGCCCGGACGACTCCCAGGAGATCGCGGTTGGTGTGGTGGAGCTCGTGCCGCTCACCGGTCCGCCGCAGCGGCCGGTAGGTCAACTGCACGTCGCCGAGCGTCAGTTCGATGGCGGCAGGGGCGGCGGTGAGCGTTCCGGAGCGCTCGGCGCACGGGTAGTCGAGCCGCGCCGCGCCACCGGTCCGTGCCCCCAGGTCCGCCGGCAGCGGCTCGCCCAGATGCGTACGGAGTATGTGCTCGAAGAGCGGAATGTCCAGCAGCCGCGCGAGGAGCAGGTCGCACTGATCCCCGATGGCGCGGTAGTTGACCTCGATGATGCGCGCGCGTTCTTCGTGCACGACGAACTCGGTGTGGCAGGCGCCGAATCCGACCCCGAGCGCTTCCAGCTGCGCAAGGACCTGCGCGACGACGGGCTCCGGGTGGGCCGGAACGTAGGTCAGACGCTCCTCGATGAAGTACGGGGGTGGAGACAGCTCGGTGTGGAAGCCGCCCAGCACATGAAGGCTGGTGCCGTCGCCGAGTGTCTCCAGGGTGTACAGCTCGCCGGGCAGGTATTCCTCCACGACCAGGGCGGCCCCCGGCCGGTGTGCCCGGATCTCCTTGCACCGCAGCACAAGATCGTCGGGGCCGTCGACCAGGACCACGTCTTCGCTGGCCACGCCCTCACGCGGCTTGACGACGCACGGGTACGGCAGATCGAGGGCGGCCGGGGTGGCGAGTGGGTCCTGTCCGGCGGCGAGTTCCACCGAGCGGACCGTGTCCATGCCGGTGGCGGTGAGGTGGCGGCGCATCTCCGCCTTGTCCTTGGTGCGCAGCGCGGCCTGCCAGCCTTTGGCGGGGAGGCCGAAGTAGTCGGCGGCCAGGGCAGTCTGGGTCTGCAGATGGTCGCTGTTGGTGAAGAGGGCGTCCGGCGGGCGATGGGTCGCTATCCGGGAGATGACCGCGCGGAAGTCGCGGACATCGCACTCGAGGAGCTCGATGTCCGGGCAGGCAGCCCGGTGCGCCGCGGGCTGGTCGGTGAGCAGGGCGATGTCGAGGCCGAGCCGGCGAGCGGCGGGGAGGAATCCCTCGGTGACCGAGTCGGTCGGGTTGAGGGCAAGCAGGTACAGCTGCATGAAGGGATCACTTCCGCGCGCAAGGTCGGACCGTCCGAGAAGGTGAACCAATGGTGCTTGGACACAGACGGAGAGCCTAAGTTAGGCATACCTAACTCTGTCAATTCGCCGCCATGCGGCCCCGGTTCACAGTCAAACCCTTCAGTAGGGTTAAGGTGAGCCTTGCCTTACTGCCCTGTGCCTCCCGTGCGATCTCCCCCGTCCTCGATCTCGGTGTTGAGGAGTACCCGTGACCCTGGCTCCGGCGTTTCCCCTGACCCCGGCGTTTCCCCTGGCCGGACCCGCCGTGAGCTGCTCCACCGTGCTCGCCTCGACCTATCAACGGCTCACCGCGATCTGCGAGTCGTTTAGCGTGGAGGTCATGGCCCCCGGTTCGCAGGCCGCCCAAGGATGGGCCGACGGCACCGAACTGGCGGAGCGTCCGGAATTCCTCGACGCTTTTCTCGACGCCGAGGCTCGGCGCATCCAGGAACGTCACGCGCACACGGTTCGGCGGGACGTCGCCGCGTCCCGGGCCCTGCACGACTACCTCTGGTCCGTCTGCCTGTTGATGAGCGGCCCCTGGTTTCTGGAGCGACGCGTGCCGCGGATCCGCCCGCGCGACGTCCGGATCAGTCTCACCACCGGAGCGTTCGGCATCGTCCCCGGCGGCTTCGCCTGCCTCCCCGACGATCCGGCGGCCGGCCTCCCCGGGGCCCGGGTACGGGCACACGAGGAGGCGCTGCGGGCGGAGTTGCGCGCTGCCGTCGCCGACCACGTACGGCCGCTGCTCGCCGCGATCGGCCCGCAGGTGCGGCGCGGGCCGCGGGCGCTGTGGGGCATGGTCGGCGACGACCTGGTCTCCGGCATCTGGTACCTCGGCCGCATGCTGGACCAGGAGGAGCATGCCGTGCGGGCAGCCGGCGAGCTGCTTCCGGGACCCGTGCCACCGTTCCCCGGCGGCGCCGACTTCCGACGGCTGACGGGCCGGGGAGGGCAGTCGTATCTCACCCGGACCCGTCTCGGCTGCTGTCTCTACTACGCGATCCGCCCTGCCGAGGCATGCGGCACCTGCCCGCGAACCTGCGACTCCGAGCGGCTGCGCCGGCTTGAGGGCGACACATCCGCCCTTGCCGGTGGCAGTGATGGTGTGAACGCGGGTGGCGGTGCCGGTGTCAATGCCGGTGGCTGACGACGTTGACGACCCGGCCGTTGGGATCGCGTACGAAGAACCGGCGCACGCCCCACTCCTCGTCCCGCAACGCGTGCACAATCTCCGCGCCCCGGTCCACCATCGCCGCGTAAACCACGTCGACTTCGTCCACCTCGATGCTCATATCGGCCGCTACCGGCGCGGTCTCGTCGTGGGTGGCGAGGGTGAGCTGGGCGGTGGGGTTGGACGGAGAGGCAAGCGTCATGACCCAGCCGTGGTTCATGACCTCCTCAAGACCGATGAGGCCGTAGAAGTCCCGGCTCTCCTCCATGGCCTTGGTTCGAATGTCGGGCACAACACGGCGCACGGACATCGGTATCTCCTACTCGTTCGACATCTGCTGGTCTCCGGTGATCTCCAGTGTGGCCGACACGCCTGATCGCCCGCGACGGGACCAACAGCACTGAGCGGGGCGCCTGTTCAGCTTCGGTGGTGCTCGGTGTCGACCGTCTGAGTAAGGCTGAACTCCAAGCGCAGGGCGAGTGCTTGCACGTTGGGCGGTTTCCCTGAACACCTTCGCGCTGCCGGGGCCGAGTCGTCCGCGTAGTTCTTTCCAGCCAACCCCGGTTCCGGGGAGCAGGCGCCATTCCCATGGTGCTCAGCTGGAGCGCCCACTCCCCGTACGGTGCTGCTCAGCCGCGGTACGTCTCCAGCAGCCGCAGCCATACCTCGCTGATCGTCGGGTACGCGGGCACGGCGTGCCACAGCCGGTCGATCGGTACCTCGCCCGCGACCGCCACCGTCGCCGAGTGCAGCAGCTCGCCGACGCCCGGACCCACGAAGGTGACGCCGAGCAGGATCTCGCGGTCCAGGTCGACGACCATCCGGGCGCGGCCGCGGTAGCCGTCGCCGTACAGGCCCGCCCCGGCGACCGATGCGATGTCGTAGTCGACGGCGCGTACCCGGTGGCCGGCCGCCTCGGCCTCGGCATGCGAGAGGCCGACGGCCGCGGCCTCCGGGTCCGTGAAGACGACCTGCGGGACCGCCGCACGGTCGGCGGTCGCGGCGTGCGCTCCCCAGCGGTCGGTCTCCAGCAGCGGAACCTGCCGGGCCCTGGCCGCGATGGCGGCTCCCGCGATACGGGCCTGGTACTTGCCCTGGTGGGTGAGGAGCGCCCGGTGGTTCACATCGCCGACCGCGTACAGCCAGTCGCTGCCCTCGACGCGGCAGCTGTCGTCCACGGGAAGCCAGGAGCCCGGTTCAAGGTCCACCGTCTCCAGGCCGAGGTCCTCGGTGCGCGGAGCGCGGCCGGTCGCGAAGAGCACCTCGTCGGCCTCGATCCGCTCGCCGCCGTCGAGGACGAGGGTGACGGGGCCGGAGCAGTCGGAGCGTTCCACGGAGGCGACGGAGGTGTGCGTACGGATCTGGCCGCCGGCCTCGGTCAGCGCGTCGGCCACATGCTCGCCGACGAACGGTTCCATCCGGGGCAGCAGGCCCCCGCCGCGCACGAGCAGGGTGGTCTGCGAGCCGAGTGCCTGCCAGGCGGTGGCCATCTCCACTCCGACCACTCCCCCGCCGACGACCGCGAGCCGCCGCGGCACTCGCTGGGCGCTGGTGGCCTCGCGGCTGGTCCAGGCCTTGGCGCCGGCCAGGCCGGGGATGTCGGGCAGGACGGCGCGACTGCCGGTGGCCACGGCGACGGCATGCCGGGCAGTCAGCACATGGTGCTCGCCCTCGGGGCCGTCCACGACGACCTGTTTCGGTCCGTGCAGCCGGCCCTGTCCGCGGTAGAGGCGGGCGCCGATCGAGTCCATCCAGCCGACCTGGCCGTCGTCCTTCCAGTGGGAGGCGTACTCGTCACGGTGGGTGAGGACGGCTTCGGTGTCGAGCGGTCCCTGTACGGACTGGCGTACGCCCGGGACCCTGCGCGCGTCGGCGCGGGTGATCACCGGGCGCAGCAGCGCCTTGCTGGGCATACACGCCCAGTACGAGCACTCGCCGCCGACCAGCTCGCTCTCCACGACCGCGGCACTCAGTCCTGCCGCTCGGACCCGGTCGGCAACGTTTTCCCCGGCAGGGCCGCCGCCCACCACCACAACGTCGTACTCCACAGGTTCCGTCATAGAGCCAGTCTGGTGCCGGGTGTGCGTCCTGGCCACATGGGCAGGGGGAGGAATAGCACAGCCCCGGGCACCGTTGTCGGGGGCGAGTTCGTCGGACATCAGGAAGAGGTAGCACGTCATGAGCACTGTTGAGCTCACCAAGGAAAACTTCGATCAGGTCGTGACCGACAACGACTTCATTCTGATCGACTTCTGGGCTTCCTGGTGTGGTCCCTGCCGACAGTTCGCCCCTGTCTACGAAGGCGCGTCGGAGCGCCACACCGACCTGGTGTTCGCGAAGGTCGACACGGAGGCTCAGCAGGAGCTCGCCGCCGCCTTCGAGATCCGCTCCATCCCCACCCTGATGATCGTCCGTGACAACGTCGCGGTCTTCGCCCAGCCCGGCGCGCTGCCCGAGGCCACGCTGGAGGACGTCATCGGTCAGGCGCGCGCGCTGGACATGGACGAGGTTCGCAAGTCGATCGACGAGGCGAAGACCGGCGCTGCCGAGACGGAGCCCTCGACAGAGGTCTGACAGCAGCCCGGAGAGGCCTGACAGCAGTCCGGCTCAGCGCTCGAGGACCAGAGCGAGACCCTGGCCCACGCCGATACAGAGGGCGGCGAGGCCGGTTCCGGAACCCGCGGCCGCGAGCTGATGGGCGACGGAGCCGGCCAGCCGCGCGCCGGACGCGCCGAGCGGGTGGCCGATGGCGATGGCGCCGCCGCGCGGGTTGACCAGGGACGGGTCCAGGTCCGGCCATTCGGCGAGGCAGCCGAGCGACTGGGCGGCGAAGGCCTCATTCAGCTCGAAGGTGGTCAGGTCGGCGAAGGATTTGCCGGCCTTGGCCAGCGCCCTGTGCACCGCCTCGACGGGGCCGAGGCCGAAGAGCTGCGGCTCGATACCGGTGACGGCGGACGTACGGATCCTGGCGAGCGGCTCACGGCCGGTCGCGCGCAGGCCCTCCTCGTCGACGAGAAGCAGGGCGGCGGCCCCGTCGTTGAGCGGCGATGAGTTGCCCGCCGTCACAGCGCCGTCCGCACGGAAGGACGGCTTCAGCTTGGCGAGCGCCTCCATGGACGTGGAGTCTCGGATGCATTCGTCGCGGGCCAGGTCCACTCCGTCGTACGGAACGACCTCACCGTCGTACAGCCCCTTGCCCCAGGCCTCGGCGGCCTTCTGGTGGCTCGCGAGCGCGAAGGCGTCCTGCTCTTCGCGGGTGATGCCGTGCTTGTCGGCGATGAGTTCGGCGCTCTCGCCGAGCGGAATGGTCCACTCGGCGGGCATCCGCGGGTTGGTCATACGCCAGCCGAGAGTGGTCGAGTACAGCTGCTGGTGGCCGGCGGGAAAGGCCCGCTCGGGCTTCTGCAGCACCCAGGGGGCACGGGACATCGACTCGACACCGCCCGCGATCGCGATCGACGCGTCGCCGAGCGCGATCGCCCGCGCGGCCTGAATCACGGCCTCCAGGCCCGAGCCGCACAGGCGGTTGACGGTGACGCCGGGGACGGAGACGGGCAGCCCGGCGAGGAGGACTGCCATGCGCGCGACGTCGCGGTTGTCCTCGCCCGCGCCGTTGGCGTCGCCGAAGACCACATCGTCGATACGGGCCGGGTCGAGCTCCGGGGCACGGTCCACGAGCGCCTTGACGACATGCGCGGCGAGATCGTCCGGACGTACGGGGGAGAGTGCGCCGCCGAACTTGCCGATCGGGGTGCGGACGGCGTCGACTATGTAGACGTCGCGGATGCTCATCGGATCTCTCCCAAGGCCTGGGCCGTTCGGCTATTGCCTGGTGAACGATGGTTCACACATGCCCCGCCCGAGTCTCTGCCGGGTGCCGTCCGCTGTCAACGGCCGAAGGAACCCACGGCCAACGGCGGAAGGCGCCCGCTGTCGCTCGACGCAGGAATCCGCCGGAACACGGGCATCGGGCAACGGCGGGCTGTCAGGCGTCCTCCGCGTCGACCACTCTCGCCGAGAGCCCGTAGTCCAGCTCCGACCCGTCCACCAGCAGCGCCTCGACCGTGCGCGTCTCCGGATCGATGTCGGCCACCATGCCGTCGCCGGCATAGCGCGGGTAACCGGAGGATCCGTACCGGCCCGTCGCGTCCACGACCGCCGAGCGGATGGCACTCCTGGCCAGGGATGCCGCGTCGTCGCCCTCGATGTGCTCGGGCACCACCAGGATCTCGAAGCGCTGCGGATGAGTACTCATGCAAGCGACGCTAGACACGCCCCGCCCGGCCCGCATGTCGTTCTTGGCAGACCGGATACCGCCCTCGGCGCGCGGATTCAGCTGGACTCGCGGTGGACGGCCCGCGCCCCCATCAGATCGTGCGGCTCGGGCTCGGCGCCCGGGTCGCGTACGACGCGGTCGACGAGCTCCGCCAGGCGTTGTCCGGTGACCAGGTCGATCCGCACCGTGCTCAGACGTGGCCGCAGCAGCTTGCCCAGCAGCAGATCGTCGGCGCCCACCACCGCGGTCTCTCGCGGGACGTCGATGCCCGCGTCCTGGAGTGCGCGCATCAGGAGCATGGCGTACTCGTCGTTGTAGGCGTAGACCGCGTCGAGGCCCAGTTGCCGCCAGCGGGCGGCGAGTGCGGTGGCCGACTCCTCGTCGTACGACAGGGGCAGCGGCTCGATCCGGGCGCCGGTCCGGGTCGCGGCCTCGGTCGCACCCACGAGCCGGGGGCGGGAGAAGAGCTCCAGGCCGGGTTCCTCGGGCAGCACGACGCCGATGCTGCGGCAGCCTCGGCCGATCAGATGCGTGGCCGCGCAGCCGCCGATCTCCCGCTGGTCCATGACGAGGGAGTGCGCGCCGTCGACATGCTCGGGTCCCAGTGTGATGACGGCCTTGGCGCCGGAGCGTTTGAGGACGTCGACACCGTGCGGGGTGAGCGCGACCTCGCCGAGCGAGACGACCGCGACCGGCCGCAGTTCGGCCCAGGCGCGGGCGGCCTCGTCGCCCTCGAGGCCGAGGCTGCCGTACTGCACGACGGTGTAGTCCAGGCGGCGCAGCGCACACTGGAGTTCCTTGAAGAAACGGCTGTAGAGCGGGCCGACCGGGACATGGGCGGTGGGCAGCAGGACCGTCCGGGTGTGACCGGCGCGCAGGCTGCGGGCCGCGGCGTGCGGCACATAGCCCAGTTCTTCGGCGGCCTCGTGGACCCGCCGGCGGGTGGGCTCACTGATCCGCACGGCCGAGGTGTTGTTGAGCACGTACGAGACGGTGGCACGCGAAACTCCGGCGAGCCGGGCGACATCGGCACTGGTGGGAACGGGGCGTTCTGCGGACTGCTTGGGTGTCTGGCTCATCGCTCTCGGCATCCTTCCAGACCGGTTCCGCACCGGGTTTCGCGGATGGCCGGAAACGAGTGCCGCACAGCGTTTACACGCGTCAACGACCCGTACCGCATTGCTGGTTCCCTCGCTGGTGACGGTCGCCGACCCGAGCCGCGCGGGTAGGCTCCCGCCATGGACGACGAGTCGATGGTGGGGCTGCTCGGGCGGGTGACCGGCACGGTCGGACCCGGGCTCGTCGGTGAGGTCATCGTTCATATCCGCGGCGGCGCCGAGCACTTCCTCGCCTATCCGGCCTCCGCGCAGGACCGCATCGAGACCGGCACAGTGGTCACGGTCGTGGAACATCTGCCGCCGCGCACCGTCTATGTCACGTCCGCGTACGGCAGTTGAGCCCCCTCCCGATCAGGAGGACACTCCCGGTCATCCGGTGCCGGACGGCACCGGGCGAAGGGGGCTGTGCCGATGGTTGTCGGCGTCGCGGCGGGACTCGTACTCGCTGCCATCATTATCCTGATCGGCCTGTTCAAGCTCATGTGGCGAGTCGCCGAGCCGAACGAAGCGCTGATCATTTCTGGCTCCCCGCACCGGACCGAAGGTCTCGGCGAGGGCATGGGGTTCCGTATCGTCACCGGACGCGGAACGCTCGTCCTGCCCGGCATCCAGGCGGTGCGCAAAATGTCGCTGGACCTCAATGAGACCGAACTGCCCGTGGACTGCGTGACACACCAGGGCATTCCACTGAAGGTGCGCGGGTGGTTCATCTTCAAGGTCGGCGACGACTTCGTGTCGATCGCCAACGCCGGACGCCGCTTCCTCGATCAGCAGAAGCTGATGGCGGAGCGTGTCCACAACGTCTTCGCGGGCCATCTGCGGTCCATTGTCGGCGGGTTGACGGTCGAGGACATGATCCGCGACCGGGAGAAGCTGACCGGTCAGACGCGGGCGGCCTGCGGTACCGAGATGGAGAAGTTGGGCCTGATCGTGGACTCGCTGCAGATCCACGAGATCGAGGACCCGACCGGTTACATCAAGAATCTCGCGGCACCGCACGCCGCCGCGGTCCAGCGGGACGCCCGGATCGTGCAGGCGGCCGGAGATCGTCGAGGCGGGCGCCGGTGCGTTCAGCAACGTGGATCACATGATCCTGCTGAACGGGGCCGACGGGATGTCGGACATGTTCGCGAAGGCACTGACCCTGGGCGGTACGGGGCTGGGGCTGGCGCGCCAGCTGCTGTCGACCATGAACCAGGACGGTGGCCGGGGCGGTGGCCGGAGCGCCGGCCAGAGCGCTGTGGGCGGCGCGGTGAACAGCATGGTGCCGCCCGCACCGCACACCGAGAAGATCCCGGTGGCGGACGAGCCGAAGGACTGAGTCCCGCTGACCAACGGCACCCGCCCTGCGGAACCGACCGCACAGGTCCTACCGTGTGGCGGGTGACGATCTTCTCCGGCGCGACGGGCGCATCCGGCGCATTCGACGGCCCCTCCGACCTTCCCGGCAGCAGCGGCCCCGCCGCCACCACCGAGGCCGACCCCACCGAGGTGGGCCCGGTCCGCACCTCGTACGCTCCGGATCGCGACGGCGATCCCGATCCCGGCGAAATCGTCTGGACCTGGGTGCCCTTCGAGGAGAACGACGGTCGCGGCAAGGACCGGCCGGTGCTCGTGGTGGCCCGTGAGGCGGCCGGCACGCTGCTCGCCGTACAGCTCTCCAGCAAGCGCCATGACCACGACCGCGAGTGGGTGGCGATCGGTGTCGGGCCGTGGGACCGCGCCGGGCGCGAGTCCTGGGTCGATCTCGACCGGGTGCTGCGGGTGCATGAGGACGGTATGCGCCGTGAGGCGTGCGCGCTGGACCGGCCGCGTTTCGATGTGGTCGTACAGCGGCTGCGGGAGCGCTACGGCTGGAGCTGACCGGCGAAGGTGCGCCGGAAGGCCTCGAGTGTCGGGCCCTCGGCCGTACGGTCCAGTACCGCGAAGACGACCTCCTCGAAGTGTCCGGCGAACCGGCCGCTCCCGGTGAGCAGGGCGTGGAAGGCGCCCGCGACCGCCGCGGGGTCGTTGCGGAAGACCCCGCAGCCCCAGGCCCCGAGCACAAGGCGCCGGTAGCCGTGTTCCACGGCCGTCTCCAGGACCCGCTCGGCCCGCGCGGCGAGGGCCGCCGGAATGCGGTGCGCCTGGTCGGGGCTGCGGCTGGTGATCACTCCGGCGTTCGGCGCGGGCGAGGTCAGAAAGCCCACGGTGTACGGCGCGTCCAGCAGCCGGCCGCGGTCGTCGCGGAAGACCGGGACGCCGGGCGAGTGGATGACCCGGTCGGTGTAGAACGGGTTGCGCTCGGCGCGGTGATGGTCGTAGAACTCCGGGGCGCGCAGCAGTGTGGCGTACAGCGCGGAGGCGCGGCAGAGCGCCTCCTCCTGGGCCTGTGCGCCGTTGAGATAGCCGCCTCCCGGGTTGCGCGCGGAGGCGAAGTTCAGGACGGCGACCGGCGCCTGGTCGGCGGCCGTCAGCCGGCGGGCCGCTTCCGTGCTGCTCTCGGCCGTGACCTCGAAGGCTGTCGTACGGTCCGTGTCCGGCGTGACCTGGACGGCCCCGGGCCCGTACATCCTGGTGCCGGCCAGGGCGGCGGTCACCGCCCGCCCGATCGGGACCTCTCGTCCATCAGGTCCGAGGTAGTTGCCCGTTTCAACGATCGCCTCGGTCTGCTTCGCGATCCCCCGCAGTCGTGCACTCATGAGGGACATCGTCAGTGACCGGCACCAGACGCGGCAAGCGTATTTCCGACTGCCAAGGGCACTCTTGTGCGAAGCGGCGGCCGTGGCCTTAGGTTGGCAGAGTGCCTTCGACAGGAGGAGTCGATCATGCATCCGCCCGATGCCGGTGACCAAGGCCGGCCGATCTCCGAGGATGAAGCGGAGGACCTGCTCCGATGTATTTGCTTCAAGAACGGCCCGCCCCGCACCGTGGGTGTGGAGGTGGAATGGCTCGTTCATGACCTGGACCGACCCGAGCGCCCGGTCCGGGCCGACCGCCTGACGGCGGCCTTCGACCAGGTGCGTTCCCTGCCACTCAACTCCGCTCTCACCTTCGAACCAGGCGGCCAGCTGGAGCTCAGCTCGCCACCCGCCGCCTCCCTGATGGAGTGCATCGACTCCACCGCCGCCGATCTGGACGCCGTACGCACCGCGCTCCGCCCGGCAGGCCTCACTCTCACCGGACTCGGCCTCGACCCGTGGCATCCGCCGCGCCGGCTCCTCCATGAACCCCGTTACGACGCCATGGAGGCGTTTTTCGACCGGACGGGTCCGTCCGGGCGCGCCATGATGTGCAGCTCCGCATCCATCCAGGTCTGCCTCGACGCGGGCCACGAGGAGCCGGGACCGCTCGGGCACGGCCGGCGCTGGCAGCTCGCGCATCTGCTGGGCGCGGTGCTGATGGCGGCCTTCGCCAACTCCCCCGCACGGGAAGGGCGCTACACGGGCTGGCGGTCGACCCGGCAGGCCGTGTGGGCCGCGCTCGATGCCGTACGGCCGGTGGCGCCGCCCCTGTACATGGAGCCGCACTCCGCCTGGACCGCCCACGCGCTCGACGCGCCGGTGATGTGTGTACGGGCGGCCGACGGGCCGTGGGAGCTGCCGGAGGGACTGACCTTCCGTCAGTGGATGCGCTCAGGGGTGCCGCGTCCGCCGACCCGGGAGGATCTCGACTACCACCTGACCACGCTCTTTCCACCCGTGAGGCCGCGCGGCCATCTCGAGCTGCGCATGATTGACGCCCAGTCGGGAGAGAACGGCTGGATGGTGCCGCTCGCCGTCACCACGGCCCTGTTCGACGACCCCGAGGCGGCGGAGACGGTCTATCGCGCCGTCAAACCGCTGGCAGAGACGGCAGGTCCGCTGCCCGCGCCGCGCAATCCGCTCTGGATCACTGCCGCCAGGGACGCACTGGCGGATCCCGAGCTGCACGCGGCCGCGGTGACCTGCTTCTCCGTCGCGCTGGAGGCACTCCCCCGTATCGGCGCGTCGGACGCCGTGCGGGACGCGGTCGCCGCCTTCAATGAGCGCCATGTACTGCGGGGCCGATGTCCCGCCGACGATCTGCGCTTCCCCGCCCTCGGGAAGGAACTCCGCACATGACCGAAGATCTCCGGCGGCGCGCCCTCGACGCGCTGACCGCCGCCAGAGCCCGGACGGCCACGCTCACCTCGTGCGTCGACGACCATGAACTGACCGCGCAGCACTCTCCGTTGATGTCCCCGCTGGTCTGGGACCTGGCACACATAGGCAACCAGGAGGAGCAGTGGCTGCTGCGTACGGTCGCCGGGCGTGAGGCGCTGCGGCCCGAGATCGACTCCGTCTACGACGCCTTCGAGCATCCGCGCGCACTGCGACCCACGCTGCCGCTGCTGGCCCCGGCCGAGGCACGTGCGTACGCCTCCGACGTCCGCGGCAGGGTCCTGGACGTCCTCGACCGCACCCCGCTGGAAGGCGGACGTCTCGTCGATGCCGGCTTTGCGTTCGGGATGATCGCCCAGCACGAACAGCAGCACGACGAGACCATGCTGATCACCCATCAGCTGCGGAAGGGGCCGGCCGCGCTCACCGCGCCCGAGCCGCCGGCGGGCAGCACCAAGGGCCTGCCGGCCGAAGTCCTCGTCCCCGGTGGCCCGTTTGCCATGGGCACCTCCACCGAGCCATGGGCGCTGGACAATGAGCGGCCCGCGCACCAGCGTCTCGTACCGGCGTTCTTCATCGATACGGTGCCGGTGACCTGCGGCGCGTACCAGGCCTTCATCGAGGACGGCGGCTATACGGAGCGCCGCTGGTGGGCGGCCGATGGCTGGGACCAGATCCGGCAGCACGACATCGCCGCGCCGCTGTTCTGGCGGCGTGAGGGCGGTCAGTGGCTCCGCCGCCGTTTCGGCGTGACGGAGCCGGTGCCCGCGGACGAGCCGGTGCTGCATGTGAGCTGGTACGAAGCCGACGCGTACGCCCGCTGGGCGGGACGGCGGCTGCCCACGGAGGCCGAGTGGGAGAAGGCCGCGCGGCATGATCCGGACGCCGGCCGTTCGCGCCGCTTCCCGTGGGGCGACGACGATCCCACACCGTCACACGCCAATCTCGGCCAGCGCCATCTGCGACCGGCTCCCGTCGGCAGCTATCCGGACGGTGAATCACCGCTCGGTGTACGGCAGTTGATCGGCGATGTGTGGGAGTGGACGTCGAGCGACTTCCTCCCGTATCCGGGTTTCGCCGCCTTCCCCTACCGCGAGTACTCCGAGGTCTTCTTCGGCAGCGCGCACAAGGTGCTGCGCGGCGGTTCGTTCGCCGTGGACGCGGTGGCCTGCCGCGGCACCTTCCGCAACTGGGATCTGCCGGTGCGCCGCCAGATCTTCTCCGGATTCCGCACAGCACGGGACGCGGCTCCGCAGGAAGGCGGCGTCGCCTGATGTGCCGCCATCTCGCCTTCCTCGGGCCTGCGCTGCCGCTCGGGCAGCTGCTCGTCGAGCCCGTGCACGGCCTTTACCGGCAGTCGTGGTCGCCACGCCACCAGCGACACGGAACGGTCAACGCCGACGGTTTCGGGGTCGGCTGGTACGCCGCGGACGATCCCGTACCCGCCCGCTACCGGCGCTCCGGCCCCATCTGGGCCGATCTCTCCTTCGCCGACCTCGCCCGCGTGGTCCGCAGCGGGGCCCTGCTCGCCGCCGTCCGCGACGCCACCGAAGCGGGAGCGGACGGCGAGGCGGCGGCCGCACCGTACGCCGCCGGGCCGTGGCTGTTCAGTCATAACGGCGCGGTCCGCGGCTGGCCCGGCTCCCTGGAGCCGCTCGCCGTGACGCTGCCCGCGGCCGAGTTGCTCTCGCTCGAGGCCCGCTGCGACTCCGCGCTGGTGTGGGCGCTGCTGCTGCACCGGCTGCGCGACGGCGACGACATGGGCCAGGCGCTGGCCGACACAGTCCGCGAGATCGCCGCGGCCGCGCCGGGGTCCCGGCTCAATCTGCTCCTCACGGACGGCGAGACGATCGCGGCGACCGCGTGGGGCGACACGCTCTGGTATCTGGCCGAGCCGGGCCGCCGCACGGTCGTGGCCTCGGAGCCGTACGACGACGATCCGCACTGGCGCGAGGTTCCCGACCGCACCCTGCTGGCCGCCACCCGCACCGATGTCCTGCTGACCCCGCTCAAGGAGCCCACCGCGTGAGCCCGTTCCTGCTGACCCGAACCCTGCCCGAGGACGCGACGGACGCCGCCCTGCGCGCGGATGTGCTGCACGGCCTGACCCGTACGCCCAAGGCTCTGCCGCCGAAGTGGTTCTACGACGCCCGGGGCAGCGAGCTGTTCGAGGAGATCACCCGGCTGCCGGAGTACTACCCGACACGTGCCGAGCGGGAGATCCTGGCCGCCCGCGCATCCGAGATCGCCGCGGTGAGCGGGGCACGCACCCTGGTGGAGCTGGGCTCGGGCTCCTCGGAGAAGACCCGGCATCTGCTGGACGAGCTCCACGGTCTGCACAGCTATGTGCCGGTCGATGTGAGCGAGAGCGCGCTGACGGGCGCGGCCGAGTCGCTGCTCGCCGAGCGGCCCGGGCTGAACGTCCATGCCCTGATCGCCGACTTCACCCGCGGGCTTGCGCTGCCCGGCACCCCGGGGCCGCGTCTGGTCGCCTTCCTGGGCGGCACGATCGGCAATCTGCTGCCTGCCGAGCGCGCCGTCTTCCTGCGCTCCGTGCGCTCACTTCTCGCACCCGGCGACGCGCTGCTGCTCGGCACTGATCTGGTGAAGGACGAGGAAGTCCTGGTCAGGGCTTACGACGACGCGTCCGGGGTGACGGCCGCGTTCAACAAGAACGTGCTGTCCGTCATCGCCAGGGAGTTGGGCGCGGACGTCGACCCCGACGACTTCGACCATGTGGCGCTGTGGGACCGCGAGCAGGAGTGGATCGAGATGAGGCTGCGGGCCCGCTCCGCGCTGAACGTGAAGATCCCCGAGCTGGATCTGGAGGTCTCCTTCGAAGCGGGCGAGGAGATGCGTACGGAGGTGTCGGCGAAGTTCCGTCAGGAGGGTGTACGCACCGAACTGGCCGAAGCCGGGATGGTATTGACGCACTGGTGGACGGATTCGGAAGGCAGGTTCGCGCTCTCTCTCGCGACGGCCAGCTGAGCCGCGCGGGCCAGTGAGCGGCGGTCGGGGCAGCTCCCCGCGGGGATGACCGGCAGCAGCCGGATCTCCGCGGTGAGCCCGCCGGCCGCCGCGACCCGCCACAGGGACGCGGCCAGCGGGTCGTCGCCGACGAACGCGGCCGCGCCGGTGGGCAGATAGCTGATGCGTACGGGCTGGACGGCGGCGCCCGCGTCCAGCGCGGCCTGGAAGACGGCGGGCCGGAATCTGCCCTGGCCGCGTCCGCACCAGGTGGAACCTTCCGGGAAGGCTATGACGCGTGCCCCGTCGTCGAGCGCGGACGCCATCTCGCGGACGGTGGCGGGCAGCGTACGGAGCCGGTCGCGCTCCAGGAAGAGGGTGCCGCCCCGGGCGGCGAGCGGCCCGAGGACCGGCCATCGCCGCACCTCGGTCTTGGCCAGCATCCGTCCGGGCAGGGCCGCCGCGATCAGCGGTATGTCCAGCCAGGAGATGTGGTTGGCGACGACCAGAGAGGCACGGGGCCCGTGCGGCCGGCCAACGATCCGGACGCGTACGCCGAAGGCGCGTACCACCGCACGCGCCCAGCTCCGGGTCATGACGTCCCGGACCCGGGCGCCGAACAGGGTGCCCAGCAGTGCGGCCAACGGTGCGAGCAGCAGACCCACGACGACGGCCAGCGTCCCCGCCAGCAGCCGGGCAGCCGCCCTGAGCACGCCGGCCGTCGGGCCGTGGTGTGTCGCGCAGCCCCGCGGGGTGCAGGGCGCGCTGGGCAGCCAGACGCTCATCGCACCGGGGCGAGTGAGAGGAAGTGCCGCAGGTAGCGGGGGTTGGTGCGGCGCAGCGAGAGCAGGACGTACAGGTCCGCGACGCCGAAGTCGGGGTCGTGGGCGGGCGCTCCGCAGACCCAGGCGCCGAGTCGCAGATAGCCGCGGAGCAGGGCGGGCAGCTCGGTGCGCCCGCCGGGCCGCTCGACGGACTCGGGGTTCCAGAGCTTGTGGGGCGTGACCCAGTACTCCTCGGGAGCGAGGTTCTTGGCCTTCACGGTGTCCCAGGTGGCGGCCGCGAGGGTGCCGCCGTCGGCGAGCGGGATCGAGCAGCAGCCGGCCAGCCAGTTGTGTCCGGTGCGGACCATGTAGCGGGCGAGTCCGGCCCAGATGAGCGCGATGACGGCGCCGTTGCGGTGCAGGGGGTGGACGCACGAGCGGCCGACCTCGACGAGGTCGTCGCGGATCGGGGAGAGCCTGGCGAGGTCGAACTCGCCCTCGGAGTAGAGGCGTCCGGCGACCCGGGCGCGGTCGGGCGGCAGCAGCCGGTAGGTGCCGACGACCTCACCGGTGTCCGCCTCGCGGACCAGAAGGTGGTCGCAGTACGCGTCGAAGGCGTCGATGTCCAGGCCCGGCTCGGGGCCCTCGAGCCTGGCACCCATCTCACCGGCGAAGACCTGGTGACGCAGCCGCTGCGCGGCCCGTACGTCCTCCTGGTCGCGGGCGAGAGCGACGACATAGCGGGGCTGGTCGGTTTCCGGGCCGGGAGCGGCCAGGGGCGAGGGGATGGGCGCGGAGAGCTGTGCGGGGAGAGGGGCGGGGACGACGGCTGGCGATGCGGGCATGGCAGTCTCCTGTGCCGGACGGTAAGGGACGGACCGCGGGTGCGGCGGCCCGGCTCCTTACTTCTTCCGTGGCCGGCTGGATTCGACATGACCGCTCGGCGGAGACTGGATGTGCGACGGCTGAATGCCGGGGAATACGGTGCCACCGAGCGTGCACAGACGGTAGGGGGAGCGCGCGGCCCAGTGGGGCGTGAGCGCCATGGTGATGCGCTTGGACGCGGCTCGCGCCGCTCGTCCGGGCTCCGTGCCCTGGAGTACCGCCGTCATGTACGGCTTGATCGGGTTGTCGGCCTCGACGCTCGGCCAATGCGGAGAATGTGGTGTGGCTGGTCCGGGCGGTGACCTGAGCCCCTCGCGGCGACCGCTACCGCATCGTCCCCCGGTCGCACCCGGCCCGGCCGCGGACGACCGTTCCGTTCCCGACGCCTCGCGCGGCGCCTCCTGGTGGGGCACCGTTGAGTGAACGTACAGAGAGGAGTGCGACACACATGTCGAATCACACCTACCGGGTCACCGAGATCGTCGGCACCTCACCGGACGGCGTCGACCAGGCCATCCACAACGGCATCACCCGTGCGGCCCAGACCCTTCGGGGACTGGACTGGTTCGAGGTGACCCAGGTCCGCGGCCAGATCGTCGACGGGCAGATCCAGCACTATCAGGTCGGCCTCAAGGTGGGCTTCCGCCTCGAGGACGGCGAGTGACCGGCTGACGAGCGGACCGTCCGCCGGCCGTCGGGACCAGGGCGGCTCAGGTCGGAACCAGGGTGGGTCAGGTACGGCCCTCGCGCTCCTGAGCGTCCTTCAGCGCCTCGGTCGTACCGGCCGCCCACCGGGCCCGTACGACCGGGAAGCCGGCCCGTTCGGCCTCGTCGCACACCAGCTCGTCGTCGTCCACCAGCATCCGGATCTCCCGGTCCCGGCCCAGCCGCCGCAGGATCTCCAGCTTGGTGGTGCGGGCCGGCCGGCGGTCGTCGTTGCGCCGCATGAACACCTTCCCCTCCGGCAGCCCCTGCGCCGCCAGCCAGTCGAGGGTGTCCCTGCGGCACCGTTCCGGCCTGCCCGTGAGGTACCTGACCTCGCACTCCTCAGCGGCCTGCAGGCACAGCTCGATGCCCTTCGCCAGCGGCGGGTCGTTGGGGGCAGCCGTGAAGAAGGCGTCCCAGTCGCGCGGCTTGCGCTCGAGGAAGTGCTGCCGGTGCCCGGAGTCGGCGAGCGTCCCGTCCAGGTCGAATACGGCCAGTGGCCTGCTGCTTCGCGTCACGGCCCCAGCCTAGGGAATCCTGGCGTGGCAAGGGCGTTGTAACCGGGTGTGAGCTCAGTGATCGCGTCCGCCCGCCTCTCCGTACTCGACCGTTCCCGCACCCGCGAGGGGCACGACGGGCCCGAGGCCCTGCGCGACACCGTGCGGCTCGCGCAGGAGCTGGAGGCGCTCGGCTATCACCGCTTCTGGGTCTCCGAACACCACAGCGTGCCGGGGGTGGCGGGCTCCGCGCCGACCGTCCTGGCCTCGGCGGTCGCCGCCGCGACCTCGACGATCCGCGTCGGCACGGGCGGTGTGATGCTCCCCAACCATCAACCGCTGGTCGTCGCCGAGCAGTTCGGGGTGCTGGAGTCACTCTTCCCGGGCCGGATCGACATGGGTCTGGGCCGCTCGGTCGGCTTCACGGACGGGATACGCCGGGCGCTGGGCCACGACATGAAGGACGCGGAGGACTTCGGCGGGCAGCTGGAGGAGCTGCTCGGCTGGTTCACGGGAGAACAGGCGGCGCATCCGCAGGTGCACGCCCGCCCGGCGGAGGGTCTGCGCGTCCCGCCGTACCTCCTGGCCACCGGCGAAGGGGCGAAGATCGCGGCCGAGGCCGGGCTGCCGCTGGTCATCGGCGACATCCGGGGCCGTGACCGGATGCTGACCGCCGTCGACCGCTATCGGCAGGACTTCCGTCCTTCCGCCTGGTCCGAGCGGCCCTATGTGGTCATCGCGGGCACGGTCGTGGTCGCCGCCACGGAGGAGGAGGCCCGCCGGCTGTTGATGCCGGAGGCCTGGTCGCTGGCGTACTCCCGTACGCACGGCGTGTTCCCGCCGCTCGTCCCGCCGGAGCGGATCGAGGAGCTGACGATGACGGCGAAGCAGCGCGAGTTCTACGAGTCCGGGCTCACCGGGCATATCGCAGGGACCGAGCAGCAGGTCACGGAGGCGCTGGAAGTGGTGGTGAAGGACAGTGCCGCCGACGAGGTGCTGGTCACGACGAGTACGTACGACCGCGAGGCTCTGCTGGACTCGTTCCGGCGCCTCGCCCGGATCGCCGGGCTGACCAGCGCGGACGCCTAGAATCGTCCGCTATGCACAGCCCTCACGACCCGTACGTCCGTGTCCGCGGCGCCCATGAGCACAATCTGCGCGGCGTCGACGTGGACATCCCGCGCGATGCCCTCGTCGTTTTCACCGGTGTCTCGGGGTCCGGGAAGTCCTCGCTCGCCTTCGGCACGATCTACGCCGAGGCGCAGCGGCGCTACTTCGAGTCCGTCGCCCCCTACGCCCGCCGGCTGATCCACCAGGTGGGCGCGCCCAAGGTCGGCGAGATCACCGGGCTGCCGCCCGCGGTCTCGCTGGAGCAGCGCCGTTCATCGCCCACCTCGCGCTCCTCGGTCGGAACGGTCACCACGCTCTCCAATTCGCTGCGGATGCTGTTCTCGCGGGCGGGTGACCATCCCGAGGGGGCCCAGCGCCTGGACTCGGACGCCTTCTCGCCGAACACGGCCGCCGGGGCCTGCCCCGAGTGCCACGGTCTGGGCCGCATCCACCGCACCAGCGAGGAGCTGCTCGTCCCCGATCCGTCGCTGTCCATCCGGGACGGCGCGATCGCGGCCTGGCCGGGGGCCTGGCAGGGCAAGAACCTCCGCGATGTGCTGGACGCTCTGGGGTACGGCATCGACCGGCCGTGGCGCGAGCTCGATCGGAGGGACCGGGACTGGATCCTGTTCACGGACGAGCAGCCGGTCGTCACGGTACATCCGGTACGGGAGGCGGGCCGTATCCAACGCCCGTACCAGGGCACGTACATGAGCGCCCGGCGCTATGTCCTGCACACCTTCGCGGACTCCAAGAGCCAGACGCTGCGCACCAGGGCCGAGCGGTTCCTGGTCAGTGCGCCCTGTCCGACGTGCGGGGGCAGCAGGCTGCGTCCCGAGGCGCTGGCGGTGACGTTCGCGGGCCGCACGATCGCCGAACTGGCGGCGCTGCCGCTGACCGGACTCGCCGAGGTGCTCGAATCGGGCGCCGCGGGCGGCTCCGAGACCGCACGGGTGCTGACCGCCGATCTCCTCGCCCGGATCGGCACGGTCACCGAACTGGGGCTCGGCTATCTCAGCCTGGACCGCACCGCGCCCACCCTGTCCAGCGGAGAGCTGCAGCGGCTGCGGCTGGCCACCCAGCTGCGTTCCGGTCTGTTCGGCGTCGTGTACGTACTCGACGAGCCGTCGGCCGGTCTGCATCCGGCGGACACCGAGGCGCTGCTGGTGGTTCTGGAGCGGCTCAAGGCAGCGGGCAACTCGGTCTTCGTGGTGGAGCACCATCTCGATGTCGTACGCAGCGCGGACTGGCTCGTCGATGTGGGGCCGCATGCGGGCGAGCACGGCGGTCGTGTGCTGCACAGCGGCCCGGTGGCGGATCTGGCCGGGGTCGGCACGTCGGCGACTCGGCGGTTCCTGTTCGAGCGGCGGTCCGCGCCGGTGCGCGAGGCGCGCGCGCCGGCGGGCTGGCTGCGGCTGAACGGGGTCGAGCGGCACAATGTGCGCGGCGTGGACGCGCGGTTCCCGCTCGGGGTGTTCACCGCCGTGACCGGCGTCTCGGGTTCGGGGAAGTCGACTCTGGTCGGGCAGGTGCTCGCGGGCGCTCTCGCGGAACGGCTGGGCTCGGAGGCGCCGGACAGCGACGGGACGGATGCGACATCGGCGGCCGGGTGCGTCTCGGTCGAGGGGCTGGCGGCCGTGCAGCGTCTGGTCCAGGTGGACCAGCGCCCCATCGGCCGTACGCCGCGCTCCAATCTCGCCACGTACACCGGTCTGTTCGACGTCATCCGCAAGCTCTTCACCGCCACCGGCGAAGCCAAGGCACGCGGCTACAAGGCGGGCCGGTTCTCCTTCAATGTGGCGGGCGGGCGCTGCGGGACCTGTCAGGGCGAGGGCTTCGTCTCGGTGGAGCTGCTCTTTCTGCCCAGCACGTACGCACCGTGCCCGGACTGCCACGGTGCCCGCTACAACCCGGCGACGCTCGAAGTCCGTTACGGGGGCCTGAACATCGCCGAGGTGCTCGATCTGACGGTCGAGGCCGCGGCGGAGTTCTTCACCGGTGTCCCCGCGGCCGAACGCAGCCTGCGGGCCCTGCTCGATGTGGGGCTCGGCTATCTCCGCCTCGGCCAGCCCGCGACCGAGCTGTCGGGCGGCGAGGCTCAGCGCATCAAGCTCGCCACCGAACTGCAGCGGGTGCGGCGCGGGCACACCTTCTATGTGCTGGACGAGCCGACGACCGGGCTGCATCCCGCCGATGTCGAGGTGCTGATGCGGCAGTTGCACGGTCTGGTCGACGCGGGCCACTCGGTGGTGGTCGTCGAGCACGACATGGAGGTGGTGGCGGGCGCGGACTGGGTCATCGACCTCGGTCCGGGTGGCGGCGACGAAGGCGGTCGCATCGTCGCCGCCGGTACACCGGGCGAAGTGGCGGGCACGGCCGGCAGCCGTACCGCGCCCTACCTCGCGCGGTCCCTCCGCTAGGCGGCTGTGTCGAATGTGTAGTAGCGGGTGTGGTCGAGCATGTCGGCAGGGGTCACGTTGTTCCACGGGCGCATCGTGTCGTGGAGGTCCACGACATTGGCCGTCCCGGCGGCCGGCAGATAGGTGGAGCCCGGGTGGCGGGCCTGCCAGTCGGCCCAGAGCTTGTCGATAAAGGCATGGTGCAGCCAGAACACCGGGTCGTTCGGGGAGACTCCGGTGGTCATCTGGCCGCCCACCCACACATGCACCCGGTTGTGCAGGTTGACGCCGCGCCAGCCTTCCAGGTGGTTGCGGAAGCCGTCCGACGCGCTGTTCCACGGCGGAGCGTCATAGGTGGTCATGGCGAGTACGGAGTCGACTTCGGCCCGGGTCGGCAGCTGTTGTCCGCCCGCGCCGAGCTCCCTGCGCAGATAGCCGCGACCGTCGACACGTATGTTCACCGGCCATTTGCCCGCGGCGGACGCGAACGGGCCGTCCATCACCTGGCCGTCCCTGCTGCGGCCGGTGCCGCCGAGGAAGTCCGCCGCCCAGAGGGAGGAGCCCGCGGTACGGTCCGCCGTCCAGTCCCAGTACGGGAGCGCCACGGAGGGGTCCACGGCCTGGAGTTGCTGCTCGAACTGTATGAGGAACCTGCGGTGCCACGGCAGGAAGGACGGCGAGCGATGGCCGACCCGGTCGCCGTTGTCGGTGTCGTTCATGATGAAGCCGTTGTGAGTGGTGACGAAGGTGTCGTACTGCCCATTGCGCTTGAGCTCGAGCAGCGCGTCGACGAAGCGGCGCTTCTCGGTGGCGGTCAGCCGGGCCTGGTTCTTGCGTACGGTCATGGCGGTGCTCCCGGATCAGGCGAGGACGAGGGGGACGAGCTCGGCGCCCTGGAGTTCCACCACGGCGGCGCGGGCCACCGCGCGGGGCGTGGCGAACGTCTCGTAGTGGTTGACGACGCTGATCCAGGTGCCGTCGGCATTGCGCATCACATGCAGCTCATCGCCGTCTATGCGCACCGCGTAGCCGGCGCCGTGGTGTCCGTTCCCGTGGTGCCCGTTCCCGTGGTGTCCGCCGCCGTGCGAGGGTCCGCCCTGTATGCGGCGCCCCTGGTAGACCTCGTCGAACGGCGCAGGGTCGGAGGCGATCGGGGCGGGGTCGGAGGCGTTCGGGGCGGCCGCCGCCGGGTGTGACAGTGCTGTGGTCGCGAGATCCGCGACGGCGAGTCCGGCGAGTGCGCTCGCGGCGGCACCCAGGGCGCGTCGGCGGGTGAGTTCAGGCATGGCAACCCCCAGAGTTGGCAGTGCTTCGGTAGGGCTCGAGCGTGGTCGGCGCCCGTTACCCGGCCATACCTACCGGCTCACCCGAACTCCGGGGAAATCTCCAGGTACTGGGTGGCTGCAATGCGGACATGTCGCGATACACAGTGCAGAGTTGAACCAAGTTGATCTTGCTGTCCACGCGCTCGATCGCTCCCCAGGGCGTAAATCCTGCGGCCGATGTGACAATTACATGAACAATTTGTTGCCCGGGGCGGGGAAGCGTGGGCGCCCTCACACACGAAAGCTGTCCTGAATCTCCTGGCCCCGGCCGCAACATCGGCCTCAGCGACGGACTTTCCGGGTCGCCCGCAACCACTCCTTGTTCATCGCCGCGATCGACGGCAGCGGGATCCCCTTCGGACAGGCCGTCGCGCATTCACCGGTCAGCGTGCAACCGCCGAAGCCCTCCTCGTCCATCGTCGCGACCATCTCGAGCACCCGGGTCTCGCGCTCGGGCGCGCCCTGTGGCAGCACATTGAGGTGGTTGATCTTCGCCGATGTGAAGAGCATCGCGGAGCCGTTGGGACAGGCAGCGACGCAGGCGCCGCAGCCGATGCACTCCGCGTGCTCGAAGGCGAAGTCGGCATCCGGTTTCGGAACCGGCGTGGCGTGGGCCTCGGGAGCGGAGCCGGTCGGGGCGCTGATGTAGCCGCCGGCCTGGATGATCCGGTCGAAGGCCGAGCGGTCCACGACCAGGTCCTTCACCACCGGGAAGGCGGAGGCGCGCCATGGCTCGACGTCGATGGTGTCGCCGTCCTTGAAGGACCGCATATGGAGCTGGCAGGTGGTGGTGCGCTCCGGACCGTGGGCATCGCCGTTGATGACCAGGCTGCAGGCGCCACAGATGCCCTCGCGGCAGTCGTGATCGAAGGCGACCGGCTCGTCGCCCTTGACGATGAGCTCCTCGTTGAGGGTGTCGAGCATCTCCAGGAACGACATGTCCGTCGATATGCCGTCGACCTCGTAGGTGACCATGGCGCCGGGAGCGTCGGGGTTCTGCTGGCGCCAGACGCGCAGGGTGAGCTTCATGCGTAGCTCCGCTGAGTGGGGTGGACGTACTCGAAGACGAGGTCTTCCTTGTGCAGGACGGGCGCCTCGCCGGTCCCGCCGCCGTGCTCTCCCGGGGGACGACCGCCGGGCCCCCGGTACTCCCAGGCGGCCGCGTAGCCGAACTCCTCGTCCTTGCGGGCGGCTTCGCCGTCCGGGGTCTGGGACTCCTCGCGGAAGTGGCCGCCGCAGGACTCGGCGCGGTGCAGTGCGTCGAGGCACATCAGCTCGGCGAGCTCCAGATAGTCGACGATGCGGTTGGCCTTCTCCAGCGACTGGTTGAACTCCTCACCGCTGCCCGGCACCTTGATGCGGCGCCAGAACTCCTCGCGGATCCGCGGAATCCGGTCGAGCGCCTTGCGCAGCCCCTCATCGGTCCGGGCCATTCCGCAGAACTCCCACATGAGCCGGCCGAGTTCGCGATGGAAGGAGTCGGGCGTGCGGTCGCCGTCCACGGCCAGCAGCAGGTTCAGCCGGTCCTCGGTCTCGGCGAGCACCTCCGCCACCGCCGGGTGCGAGGCGTCGAGGGTCTCCGGGTGCGGATTGCGGGCGAGGTAGTCGTTGATCGTGGACGGCAGGACGAAGTACCCGTCGGCGAGACCCTGCATCAGCGCGGACGCGCCCAGCCGATTCGCTCCGTGGTCCGAGAAGTTGGCCTCGCCGATGGCGAAGAGCCCCGGGACGGTGGTCTGCAGGTCGTAGTCGACCCACAGGCCACCCATCGTGTAGTGCACGGCCGGATAGATCCGCATGGGAACCTCGTACGGATCCTCGGCGGTGATCCGCTCGTACATGTCGAAGAGGTTTCCGTACTTCTCAGCGACCTTGTCCCGGCCCATCCGCCGGATGGCGTCGGCGAAGTCCAGGTACACGCCCTGGCCGCCGGGGCCGACGCCGCGGCCCTCGTCGCAGACGTTCTTCGCGGCGCGCGATGCGATGTCGCGGGGGACGAGGTTGCCGAAGGAGGGGTAGATCCGCTCCAGGTAGTAGTCCCGCTCGTCCTCAGGGATCTCGTTCGGCGGCCGCTCGTCGCCGCGCGCCCTGGGGACCCAGATACGGCCGTCGTTGCGCAGCGACTCGCTCATCAGGGTCAGCTTGGACTGGTGGTCGCCGGTGCGCGGGATGCAGGTGGGGTGGATCTGGGTGAAGCAGGGGTTGGCGAAGTAGGCGCCGCGCCGATGGGCCCGCCAGATCGCGGTGGCATTGGAGTTCACGGCGTTCGTCGACAGATAGAAGACATTGCCGTAGCCGCCGGAGGCGAGCACCACCGCGTCCGCGAAGTGACTGGAGATCTGGCCGGTGACCAGATCGCGTGCGACGATGCCGCGGGCCCGTCCGCCGACGACGATCAGATCGAGCATCTCGGTCCGGGCGTGCATCTCCACGGTGCCGGCGGCGATCTGCCGGGAGAGCGCCTGGTAGGCGCCGAGCAGCAGTTGCTGTCCCGTCTGGCCGCGGGCGTAGAAGGTACGGGAGACCTGGACGCCGCCGAAGGAGCGGGTGTCGAGGAGGCCGCCGTACTCGCGGGCGAACGGCACACCCTGCGCCACGCACTGGTCGATGATCTCCACGGAGATCTGGGCGAGCCGGTGGACGTTGGACTCGCGGGCGCGGAAGTCGCCGCCCTTGACGGTGTCGTAGAACAGGCGGTGGATCGAGTCGCCGTCGTTGCGGTAGTTCTTGGCGGCGTTGATTCCGCCCTGGGCGGCGATGGAGTGCGCCCGGCGCGGTGAGTCCTGATAGCAGAACTGGACGACGTGGTAGCCCTGTTCGGCGAGGGTCGCGCCCGCGGCGCCACCGGCGAGGCCGGTGCCGACGACGATGACGGTGTGTTTGCGGCGGTTGGCCGGGTTGACCAGTCCGGCCTCGAAGCGCCGTCGGTCCCAGCGCTCGGCCACGGGTCCTTCGGGGGCCTTGGTGTCGGCGACAGGAGCGCCGGTCGTGTAGTTCAGGTAGTTCATGTCAGCTCACCACTCCGGTCATGACGGCGACGGGTACGGAGATGAAGCCCGCGGTCAGTACCAGCGCGAGGACGTTTGCGACGGTCTTGAGTACGCGGTCGCGGGTGGCGTTGCCCATGCCGAGGGTCTGGGCGGCGCTCCAGAAGCCGTGCCGGATGTGCAGTCCGACGGCGAGCATCGCGACGATGTAGATCACGTTGCCGTACCAGGTGGAGAAGGTCGCGACGATGTTCTCGTAGGGATGATCCGGCTGGGCGTTCTCGTTGACCGTGAGCGTCGTCAGGTCCAGCAGATGCCAGACGATGAACAGCGCCACGATGATGCCGCCCCAGCGCATGGTGCGGGTGGCGTAGCCGGCCCGTCGCCGCTTGTGCGCATACGGGACGGGCCTGGCCTTCAGATCCCGCTTGCTGAGCTGGTACGCCGATACGCCGTGGCCCACGACGGCCGCGAGCAGGACCACGCGGACGATCCAGAGCCCCCAGGAGTAGTGCAGGACGGGCTCCCCCATGGTGCGCAGCCAGTGACCGTAGGCGTTGAACTCCCCCGCCCCGAAGAAGACTTTGAGGTTGCCCATCACATGCGCGACCAGATAGCCGAGCATGATCAGGCCGCTGACGGCCATGACCGTCTTCTTGCCGACGGTCGATCCCCAGAACGTGCGCGTGAGGGACGGTTTTCGATCCGTCCGCGTTGCCAGAGCCATGTACAGAGACGCTAGAGCGGGAGGACCCAAGAGGTCCAAGACATGATCCGGCTCATTTCCATAGGCATGCCCTATCGTGGATGGTATGCAGTTCCAGCAGCTTCTGTACTTCGTGGCGGTCGCCGAGACGCGCCACTTCACCCGCGCCGCCGAGCGGGTGCATGTCGCCCAGCCGTCCCTCTCCCAGCAGATCCGGGCGCTGGAGAAGGAGCTCGGGGCGGAGCTGTTCAGCCGGGCCCGCGGCAATATCGCCCTGACGGACGCCGGGGAGGCGCTGCTTCCGCTGGCCCGCCGCATCCTCGCCGACACCGACACCGCACGCCATGAGGTCCAGGAGCTCGCACAGCTGCGCCGCGGCCGGGTCAGGCTGGGCGCGACGCCGAGCCTCTGCACCGGTCTGCTGCCGGATGTGCTGCGGACCTTCCACGATCTGCACCCGGGCATCCAGCTGCTGATCGAGGAGAGCGGTTCGCACGATCTCGTACGGGAGCTGGCCCGCGGGTCGCTCGATCTGGCTCTGATCGTGCTGCCGTTGCCGCCCGCCTCCCCCGCGCTGACCACGGTCGAGCTGCTGCGGGAGGATCTGGTCGTGGTGTCGTCGGCCGCGGCGAAGGCCCCGCACCGGCCGGTGCGGATCGCCGATCTGCAGGGCGAGCCCCTGGTGATGTTCCGGCACGGCTACGACCTGCGCGAGCTGACGGTCGCCGCATGCCGCGCGGAGGGCTTCGAACCGGCCTTCACCGTGGAGGGCGGCGAGATGGACGCCGTACTCGGTTTCGTACGGGCCGGGCTCGGCGTCGCGGTGGTGCCGAGCATGGTGGCGGAGCGCGCCGGGCGCGATCTGCGGGTCACCCCGCTCGCCCCGCCGGGACTGCGGCGTACGATCGCGCTCGCCCACCGCAGCGATGTCGCCCCGCCGCGGGCCGCGCGCGAGCTGCAGCGGGTGCTGCTGAACTCGCGCGCGGCGGCCGACTGACCGCCGTCGTCGGTGCCCGGCCTTCGGCCGTTGTCCTCAATCGCCGGACGGGCTTGATGGGGCGGCGATTGAGGCGCGGGGCCGGGGCGGAGCCCCGGGAAAACTACACCGCGTCCGCCAGCGACAGTGCGTGCAGCTTGTCCGGCGGCCCGGGCCTCGCGTAGTACCAGCCCTGTGCGGTGTCGCAGCCGAGTTCGCGCAGCTGCTCCGCCTGGGCGCCGGTCTCCACGCCCTCCACCGTCACGGCCAGCTGCAGACTGTGCGCCAGCGAGACGATCCCCTCGACGATCTTCAGATCGACGGGGTCGGCCGGGTGCCGCTGCATGCCCTGGGTGAAGGAACGGTCCAGTTTGAGCACGCTCACCGGCAGTCGGCGCAGATTGGCGAGGTTCGAATAGCCGGTGCCGAAGTCGTCGAGCGCGATGTCCACACCCATCTCGGCGAGCTGGCGCAGCGGTTTGAGCAGATCCTCGTCCGCGCCGATCAGCGCGGACTCGGTGACCTCCAGGCACAGGGCGCCCGGTTCGAGGCCGGAGCGCTGGAGCACGTCGACCGTGTCGGCGACCAGTCCGGGGTGGTGGAGCTGCGCGGGCGAGAGGTTGACGTTGATCCGCAGCGGGCCGCCGTCGGAGTGCCGCCTCTGCCAGTAGCGAGCCTGGCGTACGGCCTCCTGGAGCACCCAGCGGCCCAGCGGCACGATCAGTCCGGTGTGCTCGGCGAGCGGAATGAACCGGTCCGGACCGAGTACGCCGTGCTGCGGATGGCACCAGCGCACCAGCGCTTCGGCCCCGTGCACGCTCCCGTCACCCAGGTGGACCAAGGGCTGGTACTCGATGAAGAACTCACCGCGCTCCAGGGCCGCCGGCAGTGCGGTGGTCAGCCCGTGCCGGGTGATGGCGCGGGCGTCCGCCTCCGGGTCGGCGAGCTCGAAGCGGTTGCCGCCCGCCGACTTGGCGCGGTACATGGTGATGTCGGCGCTGCGCAGCACTTCGGCTGTGGTGCGCTCGCCCGCGGGCCCTTCGACGATGCCGATGCTTCCGCGGACGGTGAACTCCCGGCCGTCGACGCGGATGGGCGAGGCGAGCGCGGCGAGGATACGGGCGGCGAGGTCGTCCACCTCGCGCTGGGTGTCGGGTCCGGTGGTCAGCGCCACGAACTCGTCGCCGCCGAGCCGTGCCACCATCTCACCGGGCGCGGTGGCGCAGCTCTGCAGCCGGTCCGCGACCTCCACCAGCAGCCGGTCGCCCGCCGCGTGACCGAGGCTGTCGTTGATCGCCTTGAAGCCGTCGAGGTCGAGGTAGCAGAGGCCGAAGCGGGCGCCGTCACCGGCGGAGAGCGCCTTCTCCAGCCGTTCGAAGAAGAGTGTGCGGTTGGGCAGCCCGGTCAGCGCGTCGTGCGTGGCCTCGTAGCGCAGCCGCAGATTGAGCAGCCGGCGCTCGGTGGTGTCCTCCATCAGCGCCAACTGGTACTCCGGCCGGCCGTCGGGGTCCCGCAGCAGAGAGACCGTCAGATTGGTCCACAGGACCGTGCCGTCGTTGCGGAAGAAGGGCTTCTCCACGCGGTAGTCGTCACGCTCGCCGCTCACCAGCTCCCGGTACAACTCCCAGACGTGTGGCCGGTCTTCAGGATGGGCCCAGTCGGTCACCTTCCTGCCACGCACATGGTGCTCGAGCCCGCCGAACATCCGCAGCAGAGTCTCGTTGACCTCGAGCACATTGCCGTCGAGGTCGGCGATCCCGATGCCGATCGCAGCGCCCTCGAACACCGCACGGAAGCGGGCCTCGGTGGCGTGCAGCGCCTGCACCGCGTCGCTGCGGGCCAGCAGCGAGGAGCGCGCGATGGCCTCCTGCTCGGCCAGTGTGCGCTCGCGCAGTCCGTGGGCGAAGCCGGCGGCCACCGCGTGCTGCAGCCGGGCGCAGCGGGCCCGGCTCTCCTCGGCGGGCTGCTCGGGGTCACCGGCGCCGCAGTACAGGACCAGATACGCGTCGACGACGCCGAGCGTGCGGCTGAGTGCTTCGGGGTCCGTGCAGTGGGCCTCGACCAGGGCCGCTCCGACCCGCTGCGCGGCCTGCGGGTCGAAGGGCCGTGCGTGCAGGGACTCCCTCAACCGCCGGGCCAGCGGCAGCAGATGCTTCTCGAGCTCGGCCCGGGTCATCGACGTGGCCGTCACCGGGAAGATGGCCCGGCTCCAGATCGTCGCGAACCGCCGGAGTCTGTCCTCCAGGCCGTCCGGGTCCACCGCGGAATCCGTCACCTCCGTCGGCGCCATCACGCCTTGCGCCCTACCCCGGCGAAGCCCGAGAAGGCGTATGGGTCCTCCTGCTCGGCGGGCGCGTCGGGCCTCCAGCGGGGCATGGACACCAGCCCGGGCTCGGCCATCTCGTACCCCTCGAAGAACCGCGCGATCTCCTCGCGCGAGCGCATGACCAGCGGGTTGCGTATGTTCCGGTAGACGTCGACCGCGCCGCCCGCCTGCTCCTCGGGCAGCGGTATTCCTTCGTACGAGGCGTGGGTGATGACGATGAGGCTGCCGGGCGCCAGAGCGTCACGGAGCTGAGCCACGGCGCTCTGCGGATCGTCCTCGTCCTCGAGGAAGTGCAGTACGGCGACGAGGAGCAGCGCCACCGGCCGCTCCAGGTCGAGCAGTCCGCCCACCTCGGGGCTGTCGAGTATCTGCTGCGGCTTGCGCAGATCCGCGGAGACGACGACGGCCTGCTCGTCGCCGTCCAGAACGGCCCTGCTGTGCGCGACGGCAACCGGATCGTGGTCGACGTAGACCACGCGGGAGGCGGCGTCGGCCTTGTGCGCCACCTCGTGGACATTGCCGAAGGTCGGAATCCCGGAGCCGATGTCGAGGAACTGCGTGACACCCTCGCTCACTGCGTAATTCACGGCCCGGCGCATGAACGCCCGGTTCGCCTGCATGATCTTGGGGAGGCCGGGCATGAACTCCATCGCCTTGCGGGCGGCTTCCCTGTCGACTTCGAAATTGTGCGAGCCGCCCAGGTAGTAGTCGTAAATGCGAGACACGCTCGGCACCGATATGTCGATGCCCTGCGGGGCCCAGGCGGGACGCTCCATCGATGTCTCCAACAAGTCGCCACGGGGGAGTTCGGCCATGTTCATGGCCGGTGTTCGAGCCGAGGCTACTGATCGCCCGCCAAGAGAGCGAGCCCAAACGGAAATTAGCGGTCCGTTCTTGGTCACACGCCGCTGGCATAGCAACCGGCCCGCCATCACGCGGGGGGCGTGAGACGGGCCGGTCGGGCCGGACGCGCAGCGTGGGGACTACTTGGGCGCTCCGACCAGCTTGGCCTGGGGCGATACGACGTACCAAGTACCGCCCACACCCTGGCCGTTGGTGTCGCCCGGCTTCTTGTCACCCGCGAAGGTGTAGATCGGCCAGCAGTCGATCGACTGCTGCTTGATGCCGTCAGGGCGGTTGAAGGTGACGAAGCCCTTCTTGATGATTCCCTCGGTGTCGTTCTTGTCGACCGGAGCGACAACAGGCCACTTCTTGAGGCACTCGCCGGTGCACGCCGACTTCATCGGCCAGGCCGAGTCCTTCTTGAACCGGTAGACGGTCATGCCGTTCTTGTCGACGATGATCTCGCCGAGCTTGGGGTCCTTGTGGACGGAGAGTCCGGCGAGGTCGGCGGGCTGGCCGCCGGCCTCCTCGCCACCGTCGCCGTAGCCCGATCCGGACCCGGCGCCCTCGCCGCCGCCGAGCGCCTTCTTGCCGTCGGGGGCCGACGCGAACCAGGTGCCGCCGACGCCCTGCCCCTTCGCGTCACCGGGTTTGGCGTCCTTGGCGTAGCGGTACATCGGCCAGCCACCGATGGTGAGTTGCTTGCTGCCGTCGGCCCGGGTGACCTCGCCGATCAGCGAGGCGTCGGTGCCGGGGGCGGCCGAGGCGCCGCCGGCGGACACGGCGGGCCACGCCTTCGCGCACTCGGCTTCGCAATTCGACTTCGGCGGGCTGGCGGTGTCCTTGTCGAAGCGGTAGAGCGTGAAGCCGGCACTGTCGGTGACGACCTTGCCGAGTTCCTTGCTGTCCCAGACCGCGAGTTGGCCGGCCGGCTTGGCCGCCGCCTGCTCCGCGGCGCCGGCGCCGGAGCCGTAATCCGAGCCGTAGCCGCCGTTCCCGGGCTGGGCCGGCTTGGCCGCGCCGACCGTCTGACCATTGGGGGTCTCGGTGCCCTTGTCCTGACCGCACGCCGTCGTCAGCGCGAGTACGGCCGCCGCAGTCACCGCGAGCGAGGCGTTACGCCAGGTGTTCATGTCCACTCCTGTTGTCCATCGAGCCTGTTGCGACGCCAGGTGCGCCGTGTTCATGGCCCTAGGTACGGACAGGAGGGCTCCGCGTGTTCAACCCGTTTGAAAAAATCTTCGGAGTCGCCAACGCGAATCGTAGAAATCCGGCTTCCATCAGGGGAATTCACCCCAAGACGGATTGGCTTGATCTCATCCGCACCACTGGCTCCACCAGCCACTCCGTCTGCGCAACGATGCGGCGAGCCGTTCGGCTCCTGGGATCGCACGGCGTCCCCCAGGCGCACCGGTCCTCGGCAGCATGCGGCGGGCTGCGCCCGCAGCCGCGCTGTCGGAGAGGACAGCGGCGGTCCGGGTCGCAGTATCCGCGTGCACCCTCGGTGCAGCCCTCGGCCTGGAAGTGTTCCGGCGACCCGGCACCCCGGTCGTACGCACTCTTGCCGCCGGCCCCCTCGCATCCACCGCCGGAACCAACGCCGCGACGCCCCTGGCTGTCCGCCGCATGGGGGACATCGATGCCCCATTCGCGCGACAGCGATCGCGGGCGATCAAGGCCACTCCTAGCGTTTCGGTCATCGAGGTGCATTCCCCGACCCTTGTGGAAACCAGTTCCGCAGCTGCTCCTCGGAGACCCGGAGGATTGACCATGCGCGCGATTCGTGTCGCATCCGCCGCTCTGCTGGGAGTGGCCTCACTCGCACTGACAGCCCCCACCGCGGCGGCGACCGACAGCCGGCTGACGCAGCCCTTCTTCACCGTGAGCCCCTCTACCGTCCCGCCGGGCGGCCGGGTCACCCTGTCCGCCAGCGGATGCAACACCACGGCCACTGCCACGTCCGGGGTCTTCGACCCCGTCACCGTCACCCCGGGCACGTCCACTTCGACCACGGTCGACGCGGACGCCAATCCGGGCACCGTGTACACGGTGCGCTTCACCTGCGGATCGCAGGTGGGAACGTTCGCTCTCGCCATCGCCGGCGGCGGCTCGAATCCGACCATCAGCTCCACCACGACCGTCGGGCCCGGTGCCGTCGGAGCCGTCAGAGGCGGTCTCGGCGGCAGCATCGGCGGACTGAACGCCGGGGAGCTGGCCGGCGGCACCGCGCTGATCGTCGCCGCGGCCACCGCCACCATCTATGTCGTACGGCGGCGCACGTTGAACCGTCAGCACTGACGCAATCGCCTGTACCGGCTTCTCATACCCCGTATACGCCCGTCGCCCCGAGTCCTGGCCAGGAC
>NZ_JBHWWF010000030.1:0-112704 GCF_042736455.1 Streptomyces sp. NPDC060064 | reverse complement strand
CATAGATACCACTATCGTGTCGTCCCGGATCCTGACCCAAACCTGACGGCGGATGTCAGGTTATTGAGACACGCTCTCCGTGAAAGCCGCCGAGGAACGAACGGAGAGCCCTCTTCATGCTTCCCACCGCCGAGACCACCTTCCGCCCTGGTGACGCCGGCTACGAGGACGAGCTGGCCGGATTCCAGACGGGGTTCAGCCGGCGGCCGGCGCTGATCGTCGGTGCGGCCGACGCCGAGGAGGTGCGCTCGGCAGTGGCGTACGCGGCCGGGCACGGGCTGCCGGTCGGCGTGCAGGCCACCGGCCACGGTCTGCCGGGAGCCGCCGACGGCGGGGTCCTGATCAGTACGCGCCGGATGGACGGCGTACGCGTCGACGCCGCGGCGCGCACGGTACGCGTTGCGGCCGGGGTGCGCTGGGGCCAGGTCGTCGCGGCCGCGGCCGAGCACGGTCTGGCTCCGCTGAACGGCTCGGCGCCGAGCGTGGGCGCGGTCTCGTACACGCTCGGCGGCGGACTCGGCATCCTGGCACGGGAGTTCGGCTGGGCCGCCGACCATGTGCGCTCGCTGGACGTGGTCACCGCGGACGCCGAGCTGCGCCATGTCACGCCGGACAGCGAGCCGGAGCTGTTCTGGGCGCTGCTGGGCGGCGGGCACAACTTCGGCGTGGTGACGGCGCTCGAGATCGACCTGGTCCCGGTGGCCAGGGTGTACGGCGGGTCGCTCCTCTTCGACGCGGACCTGGTCGACCGGGCGGTGCGCGTCTTTCTGGAGTGGACGGCCGATCTGCCGGAGACGGTGACCTCGTCGATGGGCGTGGTCCGGTTCCCGGACGCGCCGATGGTGCCGGAGCCGATGCGGGGCCGCTACACCGCCTCGATCCGGGTGGCGTACACCGGGGACGCGGCGGAAGGTGAGCGGCTGGTGGCACCGCTGCGGGCGATCGGGCCCGCGCTGAAGGACTCGCTGCGGGAGATGCCGTACACCGAGAGCCACACCATCCACAGCGATCCGGACTTCCCGCACGCCTACTACGGGGACAGTGCGATGCTGCGCGATCTGGACGCGGTGTCGGCGCGGGAGGTGCTGGCGCTGACCGGGCCCGATGCGCCGGTGATGTCCGTGGTGCAGATCAACCATCTGGGCGGGGCGCTGGAGCGGGAGCCGAAGACTCCGAACGCGGTGCCGTTCCGCGACGCGCGCCATCTGGTGCGGGTGCTGAACCCGCTGGACGGTCCGGACCTGGGCGCGGTCCGCGCCCTGCACGGGCGGGTGTTCGGGGTGCTGGAGCCGCTGACCGTGGGCCGCTCGCTCAACTTCGCCTTCGGCGGCGGCGACCGTACGCAGGGGCTGTACGACGCCGAACGGCTGGAGAGGCTCACCGGGGTCAAGTCGCAGTACGACCCGGCGAACCTCTTCCGGCAGAACTACAACATCAGCCCCGGCGGCCGATGAGCTTCCAGGCGGTGGGCAGCGCGCCCATCGCCAGGGCGGCCTTCAGAGCGTCGCCGATGAGGAACGGCACCAGGCCCGCGGACACTGCCTGACCCATCGTCATCCCGGTGGCCAGGGCCAGGTACGGGACGCCGACCGCGTAGATGATCACGGAGCCGGCCACCATCGCGCCGGCGGTGCGCAGCACGGAGCGGTCGGCGCCGCGGCGCGCGAGGGCGCCGACGACCGTGGCGGCGAGCAGCATGCCGAGGATGTAGCCGAAGGACGGCATCGCATAGCCGGAATCGCCCTCCGCGAACCACGGCATGCCCGCCATGCCGACCACCGCGTAGAGCGCGAGAGAGAGGAAGCCGCGGCGGGCGCCGAGCGCGGTGCCGACGAGGAGCGCGGCGAAGGTCTGGCCGGAGACCGGGACCGGCGAGCCCGGGACCGGGACGGTGAGCTGGGCCGCTATGCCGGTGAGTGCCGCACCGCCGACGACGAGCGCGATGTCCCGGGTACGGGAGGCAGGCAGCAGGTCGGCGAGGACCGCTCCGGGACGGGAGGTGACGGAAGCAGTACTCATCGGGACTCCGCGGAGGTGAGGGCAGGTAAGGACACGGCGACGCTATCTCGCGGTGATCGCTCGATCACCATCAGCCGCCGACAAAGGCCGACGGAGCACTTTGGTGGGGATCAAACAAAAGCCGCCGGTCATGCGCGAGTTGGCGTGATGCTCGTCACTGAGGTCGGAGCGGAGTGGGCCCGTTTTGCGCGGAGGGACGGACTCCGGAGAGACTGTGGAGTCCCGCCAACCCGGCTGCCGCACCGCTCCTGGTCGCGGCGGGACGCGAGGGACGCGTGCGACACGTGCGCGACGTCTGCGACGCTGTGACGACGTGCGCAAGTGTTCACCTTGTGTGAGCATCGTGCCCGTATAGCGGACATACGTTCCTCGTAAGCGGGTCTCATGCCCAGACTGGTCCGCTCCCCCGTCTCAGCGACTGAACAGGGCACGCCCATGTCTCGGACCTCCGCGCCTGCGCCCGTCGACCAGCAGGCCGACGCTTCGCTCTCGCACGGACTCAAGCAACGCCATCTGTCGATGATCGCCCTTGGCGGTGTGATCGGCGCCGGACTCTTCGTCGGCTCCGGCGCCGGCATCGCCGCGGCCGGCCCGTCCATCGTCATCGCCTATGCGATCTCCGGCCTGCTCGTCATGCTCGTGATGCGCATGCTCGGCGAGATGTCGGCGGCGAACCCGGCCTCCGGCTCCTTCTCGGTGCACGCCGAGCGGGCGATCGGCCCCTGGGCGGGCTTCACCGCGGGCTGGGCGTTCTGGTTCCTGCTCTGTGTGGCCGTCGGCCTCGAGGGCATCGGCGCCGCGAAGATCATGACCGGCTGGCTGCCGGGCACACCGGAATGGGCCTGGGTCGCCCTCTTCATGCTGGTGTTCTGCGGTACGAACCTGGCGGCGGTGAAGAACTTCGGCGAGTTCGAGTTCTGGTTCGCGGCGCTCAAGGTCGGCGCGATCGCGCTCTTCCTCGGCATCGGCGTGCTGGCGATCCTCGGCATCCTGCCGGGCACCGACGCGCCCGGCACCGCCAACCTCACGGGCGACGGCGGCTTCATGCCGAACGGCTCCGAAGGCCTCGTCGTGGGTCTGCTCGCCTCGGTCTTCGCGTACGGCGGCCTGGAGACGGTCACGATCGCCGCGGCCGAGTCCGAGCACCCGGTCCAGGGCGTCGCCAAAGCCGTGCGTACGGCGATGTGGCGCATCGCGATCTTCTACATCGGCTCGATGGCCGTCATCGTCACACTGGTCCCGTGGGGCGACCCGAAGGTCGTCGAGAAGGGCCCGTACGTCGCGACCCTCGACCACCTGGGCATCCCTGGTGCCGGCCAGATCATGAACGTGGTCGTGCTGGTCGCGCTGCTCTCCGCGATGAACGCCAACGTCTACGGCGCCTCCCGCATGGCCTGCTCGCTGGTGGCCCGCGGCCAGGGCCCGAAGGTGCTCGGCAAGGTCTTCGGCGGTGTGCCGCGCACTGCCGTACTGGTCTCCTCCGTCGTCGGTTTCGCGTGTGTGCTGCTCAGCTACTGGCGGCCCGACGATGTCTTCATGTGGCTGCTCAACATGATCGGCGCGATCATCCTGGTCGTGTGGATCTTCATCGCCGTCTCCCAACTCCTGCTCCGTCGCCGGATCGAGCGCGAGGCGCCGGAGAAGCTGGTGGTGAGGATGTGGCTGTACCCGACGCTGACCTGGGTCGCGCTGGCGGGCATGGCGACGATCTTCGTCCTGATGGCGCGCGAGGCGGACACGCGTGCGCAGCTGTACTACACGGGTGGGCTGACGCTGGCGCTTGCGTCCGTGGGCTATGTGCGTCAGGCGCGGGCGGCGCGTGGCGGAGTCGAGCCGGTGGACGCGGAGCCGAGCGGGGCGGAGCCGAGCGACGCGTGAGGGATGACCGGGGCCGTCCGGTGGCCGGTTCGTCCTCAATGGCCGGACGGGCTCAGATTGCCGGACTGGCTTGAGTTTCCGCCGGGCCGGCGATACGGCGCAGCGCATTCGACCCCCGGGCCGCCACGGCCCGGGGGTCCTCCGTGTCCGGGAAGCATCGCCCGTGCTTTTCGACGTCGCGCGCCCTCTATCCACGCCGCGCGGCATATGACAATCTCGCCTCCCCGCTCCGCTCGCCGCGCCTTCGCCTCCCCGCGAACCAGGCGCGCGAGCGGATCGGCGACAGCCTGACGACCACCTGGAGTCCTAGGACCACCGCCTGATCACCCCCCAGCCTTCTTGCTGCTAGCGTGCATCTGCATAAGATGTGCAATAAGCACCCGGAGGGACCGGCCATGGCCACGTACACGCTTCCTGAACTTCCTTATGACTACGCGGCGCTCGAACCGGTCATCAACCCGGAGATCATCGAGCTCCACCACGACAAGCACCACGCCGCCTACGTCAAGGGCGCCAACGACACGCTCGAGCAGCTCGCGGAGGCGCGCGAGAAGGAAGCCTGGGGCTCGGTCAACGGCCTGGAGAAGAACCTCGCGTTCCATCTCTCCGGCCACATCCTGCACTCGATCTACTGGCACAACATGACCGGCGACGGCGGCGGCGAGCCGCTGGAGAAGGACGGCGTCGGCGAGCTCGCCGACGCGATCGCCGAGTCGTTCGGCTCCTTCGCCGGCTTCAAGTCCCAGCTGACCAAGGCCTCAGCGACCACGCAGGGCTCGGGCTGGGGCGTCCTCGCATACGAGCCGGTCAGCGGCCGTCTGATCGTCGAGCAGATCTACGACCACCAGGGCAATGTCGGCCAGGGCTCGGTCCCGATCCTGGTCTTCGACGCCTGGGAGCACGCCTTCTACCTTCAGTACAAGAACCAGAAGGTGGACTTCATCGAGGCGATGTGGAAGGTCGTCAACTGGCAGGACGTGGCGAAGCGTTACACGTCCGCCAAGCAGCGCGCGAACAACCTCCTGCTCGCTCCGTAGCACCGCCGCCGTAGCGCCGTCGCCGTAACGGCACATGGTCGTCCTGCTCGTGATCGTCTTCTCAACCTTCACCTGCAGGCGGATGAAAAGGGGCGGCCCCCGCGAGGATGTGACTCGCGGGGGCCGCCCGGTTTTGTGCTGTCGCTCCCACTTCGCCTCGGTCTAAACTCCCCGCCACCGACTGACGAGGGAGCGCCATGCCGAGGACCATGTGGTGCGACACCTGCAAGTCCGACGAGACTCACCGCCCGTTGAACGACGCCGAGAAAAAGTGGGCCAGGGACCGCACCGCCAGGAAGTACGTCGGCGACTTCTGGCTGTGCACCAAGCCGGCCTGCCGCAATCTCCGCACCGGCGGGAACAAACGTCCCTTTCCCGACCCCGTACGGCTGCCCCTGCCCGAGTGAATTCAGTCGAAGATCGGGCCCTGCGTACGCGTGCGCTTGATCTCGTAGAAGCCCGGGATGGACGCGACCATCAGCGTGCCGTCCCACAGCTTCGCCGCCTCCTCGCCCTTCGGGGCAGGAGTGACGACCGGGCCGAAGAAGGCGATCTGCTCGCCGTTGCTGCCGGGAACCGCGATGACCGGCGTGCCGACCTCCTGGCCCACCTTGTCGATGCCTTCCTTGTGCGAGGCGCGCAACTCGGTGTCGTACGCGTCGGAGTCGGCGTACTCGATCAGCTCCGCCGGCAGGCCGACCTCCTCCAGCGAGGCCACTATCGCCTCACGGGTGGCGCCCTCGCCGCGGTTGTGGAAGCGGGTGCCGAGCGCGGTGTAGAGCTTGCCGAGGACCTCGTCGCCGTACTTCTGCTGCGCGGCGATGACGACGCGGACCGGGCCCCACGCCTGCTTCATGCCCTCGCGGTACTTCTCCGGGAGCTCGTCGAGCTTGGGCTCATTCAGGACGGCGAGGCTCATCACATGCCAGCGGACCTCGACGTCGCGGACCTTCTCCACCTCGAGCATCCAGCGGGACGTCATCCAGGCCCAGGGGCACAGGGGGTCGAACCAGAAGTCGGCCGTGATCTTGCCGGGCTTGCCGTTCTCGGACATGTCTCTCCTCGTTAGCACGTCGCGTGCGCCTCGAACGGGCAACACCACCGCTCACCCGAGGATTCCCTGATACCGCGTGCCAGGTGCACATGGGAGGATCGGTGCTGTTCGAACGAGACACGAAGGAGTGCCCGTGCCCGGTGAGAATCTGTCCCGCGACGAGGCCCGTCAGCGGGCCGAGCTGCTGTCCGTCGACGGGTACGAGGTCGCCCTCGACCTGCGTTCGGCGGTCGGGGAGGCCGCGGAGGACTCCGGGCCGCGCACATTCCGTTCGGTGACGACGATCCGCTTCCGTTGTGCACAGCCGGGCGCCTCGACCTTCGCCGATCTGCTGGCGCCCGCCGTGACGGCCGTGACGCTGAACGGCGAAAAGCTGGACCCGGCCGCCGTCTTCGACGGCTCGCGGATCGTGCTGGACGGCCTCGCCGCGGAGAACGTGCTGGTCGTGGACGCGCAGTGTGCCTACAGCCGTACGGGCGAGGGGCTGCACCGCTTCATCGACCCGGAGGACGGCGAGGTCTACCTCTACACCCAGTACGAGCCGGCCGACGCGCGCCGTGTCTTCGCCACATTCGAACAGCCGGACCTGAAGGCGCCGTTCCGACTGGAGGTGACCGCGCCCGACGGCTGGACGGTCTGGAGCAACGGCACGGGCGCGCCCGACGGGGACGGGGTGTGGCGGTTCGCCGAGACCAAGCCGATCTCGACATACATCACCGCGGTCGTCGCCGGTCCGTACCACTACGAGACCGACCTCTACACCCGGACCTTCGACGACGGTACGACGCTGGAGATCCCGCTCGGTGCGATGTGCCGCAAGGGGCTCGCCAGGCACTTCGACGCGGACGACATCTTCCTGGTGACGAAGCAGGGCCTGGACTTCTTCCACGACCACTTCGACTACCCGTACCCCTTCGGGAAGTACGACCAGGCGTTCGTGCCCGAGTACAACATCGGCGCGATGGAGAACCCCGGGTGTGTCACCTTCCGCGAGGAGTTCGTCTTCCGCGGGAAGGTGACACAGGCGTCGTACGAGCGCAGGGCCAACGTCATCCTGCACGAGATGGCGCATATGTGGTTCGGCGATCTGGTCACCATGCAGTGGTGGGACGACCTGTGGCTGAAGGAGTCGTTCGCGGACTTCATGGGCTCGTTCTCGCTGGTGGAGGCGACCCGGTTCAGCAACGGCTGGGTGACCTTCGCCAACAACCGCAAGTCATGGGCGTACCGCGCCGATCAACTGCCGTCCACACATCCGATCACGGCCGACATCCATGACCTGGAGGCCGCGAAGCTCAACTTCGACGGGATCACGTACGCGAAGGGCGCGTCCGTGCTGAAGCAGCTGGTCGCGTACGTGGGGCGCGAGGCGTTCCTGGAAGGCGCGAGGCGCTACTTCAAGCGGCACGAATACGGGAACACGCGCCTCGGCGACCTGCTGTCGGTGCTTGCGGAGACGTCCGGGCGGGACATGGTGGCGTGGTCGCAGTCCTGGCTGCAGACGGCCGGCGTCAACTCCCTCACCCCGGTGGTCACATACGACGCCGGTGACAGGATCACGCAGCTCGCGGTGGTCCAGGAGGCGGCCGAGTCGCATCCCGAGCTCCGGCCGCACCGGGTGGCGGTGGGGCTGTACCGGCGGTCGGGCGGGGAACTGGTGCGGTACGCGCGCGCCGAGGCGGACGTCGCCGGGCCGCGGACCGTCGTGGACGGGCTGACCGGGGCGGAGCGGCCGGACCTCGTGCTGGTCAACGACGAGGATCTGACGTACTGCAAGATCCGCTTCGACGAGGGCTCGCTGGCGACGCTGCGGGCACATCTGGGCGACATCACGGACCCGCTGGCGCGGGCGCTGTGCTGGTCGGCGCTGTGGAATCTGACCCGGGACGCGCTGATGCCGGCGCGGGACTTCATCGATCTGGTGCTGCGGTTCGCGGGGCGCGAGTCGGACATCGGTGTGCTGCAGATGCTGCACGCGTGGGCGCGCTCGGCGCTCCAGCACTACGCGGCGCCCGAGTGGCGCGAGCAGGGCGGGCGGCTGCTGGCGGAAGGCGCGCTGCGCGAGCTGCGGCTGGCCGAGCCGGGCAGCCAGCACCAGCTGACGTGGGCGCGGTTCTTCGCGACGGCGGCGACGTCGGCGGCAGATCTGCAGCTGCTGCGGGGCCTGCTGGAAGGTACGGCGAAGATCGACGGCCTGGAGGTGGACCAGGAGCTGCGCTGGGCGTTCCTGGAGCCGCTGGCCTCGCACGGGGTGGCGGACGAGTCGGTCATCGCGGACGAGCTGGCCCGCGACGACACGGCCTCGGGCAAGCGCCACCAGATGCGGTGCCTGGCGGCACGGCCGTCGGCGGCGGTGAAGGACCAGGCGTGGGCGCAGGTCGTCGAGTCGGACACGCTCTCCAACGCGCTGGTGGAGGCGACGATTTCGGGATTTGTGCAGGCCGGGCAGCGGGAGCTGCTGGCGCCGTACGCGTCGAAGTACTTCGAGGCGATCGAGCGGGTGTGGGCGGACCGGTCCATCCAGATCGGCATGGACGTGGTGAAGGGCCTGTTCCCCGGCCTGCAGGACGACGAGGGGACGCTGGAGGCGACGGACGCGTGGCTGAACGGCCACGCGGGCGCGCCGCCGGCGCTGCGGCGTCTGGTGCTGGAGGCACGGGACGACCTGGCGAGGGCGCTGCGGGGACAGGCGTGCGACGGGGGCGCGGGGGCGGGTGCCTGAGGGGTCTTCTCCCCCACCCCGCCCCTTCCCGTAACCGGGGGCAAGCCCCCGGCCCCCCGGGTGGGACGTGAGGGACGAGGCCCCCCACGTCCCCTGGCGGGACGCGGCAGCTTCGCGCCGCCACATGGCTGGCGGCCGGTTCCGCCCGGCTCGGCATGCCCCGGCATCCCAGGGCGGTCCTCCCCGGCTTCCCGGGGTGCGGGGCAGGCGGGCGATGGCGTGTGCTCGGTATGAAGTGGCTCTTTTCGGCAGTCGAACTCCCGTACTTTAGGACGGGCTTGTCCGGGTTTGTCGACGAGCTTGTAACAGTGGTTAGCCGGCCGTCCCAGCGCGGGAGTCTCCCGGACATGAAACACAACACCCCGCTTTCCCCCCTCCCCCTGAGCCACCTCGCCGACGTGCAGCGGCGCGTGCTGTCCGTCGCGCAGCTGCGCGCCCACGGCGTCTCGGCCGCCCGGACCACCGCCCAGTGCCGGCCCGGCGGGCCCTGGCAGCTGCTGCTGCCCGGTGTGTACCTCCTGCACCCCGGTCCGCCGACCAGCGAGGAGCGGCTGCACGGCGCACTGCTGTACGCCGGGCGGCCGGTCCTGCCCGCACAGGCCGGGCCGGACAAGGCCGACGACGCGCTCCGGTACGGCGAGGCCATGATCACCGGGCTCGCCGCGCTCGCCCTGCGCGGATTCGCGGCCGCTCCGCCGCTGCTCTCGCTCGAGCGGATCGACGTCCTCGTGCCCCGCACCCGGCGGCTGCGGTCGACCGGATGCGCCCGGCTGGTCCGGGCGCACGCCCTGCCGCGACCGGAAGTGATCACCGGTCTGCCCGTCGCACCTGTGCCGCGCGCCCTCGCCGACGCCGTCGCGGAGCTTCCCGACGCCAAGGCCGTACGCCGGCTGCTCACCGAGGCGGTACGCGGCGGGCACTGCGAACCCGCCGCGGTCGTCAAGGAGTTGAACCGCGCGCGGCTGCTGAACCGGCCCCATGTGGTGGACGCCGTCGACTCACTGCTCGCCGAGGGGCGGGCGCTCGCCGAGGACCGGCTGTACGAGCTGGTGCGCACCGGCGGACTCCCCGACCCCGTCTGGAACGTCGACCTGCGCCTCCCCGGCGGCCCCCATCTCGGCGGCATCGACGCCTACTGGCCCGAGCAGGCCGTCGCCGTCGAGCTGGACACCCGCGCGCCCCGCCACGACGAGGACGCGCTGTGGACGGAGTACGCCCGCAAGCGCGAGCATCTGGAGCGGCTCGGCATCACCGTCGTACACATCACGCCGAAGAAGCTACGGGAGTCACTGGAGCAGCAGGCGACCGTGGTCCGTACGGCACTGATGGCGGCGACCGACCGCGACCCGGCCGCGTATGTGGTCGTGCTGCCGCGGTGAGCCGCCAACCCGGTCAGCCGCAGAACTCCGCCTCGACGACCGCCTCGCTGTCCCCCGCCCAGTCGCCGTTGAAGTTCAGCGCCAGCGAGTGGCTCCCGTCCCGGGTGATGAGCGCCTCGGACGCGGAACCGTGAATTCCGCCTCCGTGGCCCCAGACCTCGGTGCCACAGCTCGTCGTGTGCCGCATCAGGCCGAGACCGTAGCGGTTGTACGGCTCCTTCGGGTCCGTCGGGACGGTCGTGGTCATTTCCCGCAGTTGCCGCTGCGGCAGCAACTCGCCCTTCAGCAACGCCCGGTAGAAACGTTGCAGATCGGCGGAGTCGGACACCATCTCGCCCGCCGACCCGGCGGCCGACGGGTTCAGTTCGGTCACGTCATGGATCTTCGCCTTCGGGTCCTCGGACAGCTTCGAATAGGCCCGGCCGCTGGGGCGCGGCATCCGGGCCTCGGTCCCGGGCACGGAGGTGGCGCGCAGCTGGAGCGGGCGCAGGATCCGGCGCTCGATCTCGGATCCGTACGGACGTCCCGTCACCCGTTCGACGACCATTCCGGCGAGGATGAAGTTGGTGTTGGAGTACTTCCAGGCCGTGCCGGGGGTGAACTCGGGTCGGTGGCCCATCGCGAGCCCCACCAGCTGCCGCGGCGTCCATGTGTCGTAGCGGTGCTGGAAGAAGCCGTCGCCGAAGACCTTCTCCAGGAAGCCCGGGTCGCCGGTGTAGTTGTAGATACCGCTGGTGTGGTTGAGAAGTTGTCTCAGAGTGATCCTGCGCCCGTCGTGGCCGTTGCCGCGCACCACACCGGGGAGCCACTGCTCCACGGTGTCGTCCAGGCTCAGTCTGCCTTCGGCCTCCAGCTGGAGCACGACCGTGGCGACGAAGGTCTTGGTGATGGACCCGACGCGGAAGCGGTCCTGCGGCAGGCGCTCGCGCCCGGTCCGCAGGTTCGCCACGCCGGCCGTGCCGCTCCAGGTGCCGTCGCGGTCGCGCGCCTGGGCGACGACTCCGGGCACTCCGTCGCGTACGGCGGCCTCGATCGCCTGCTGGGTACTGCGGTGGGTCCCGCCCGTCCCGCCCGTCCCGGTGTCCGCGGCGGCGGGGTTCACCAGAGCGGCGGCGGCCAGGGCTGCCACCGCCACCGCTCCCGTCAACGCCGCCCGGACCGTACGTACCGTACGCAATGACATGCCAGTCCCCTGTCTTCCGCTGCTCTTCCACTGCACTCGACCGCCTTACGGCTGCGGTCGGCTGAGGGGACTCGGGCGGAGCGTGCGGCGTTGCCCGGGGTGGAAGAGTTGAGCGGCTATCAGCCTTTTCCGGTGATCCGGCCCACCGGGGGCCGCGAACGCCACAGCGCAAGACCGATGTCGACAAGTTCGACCCGCTCCAGACCTGTCACCGCGTCCAGCGGATGCCACGCGGCGAGGTCCGTCGACCCGTCCGTCTCATGGCGCAGCTCCCCGCCGGCGATCCGGCCCTCGTAGACGATGCGCAGCCCCTGGAAGTCGGCGAACGCACCGAGCTTGCGCGGGTACTGGCGGCGGATGGTGTCGATGCCGAGCAGCGCGGTCATTTCGGAGGCGTACCCCGTCTCCTCCTCGACCTCGCGTACGACCGTCTCGAGCGGGTCCTCCCCGTGGTCCATGCCGCCGCCGGGCAGCGTCCACTTCTTGACGCCGTCGCGGGCCACCCAGCGGGCGAGCAGGATGTGTTCCTCCCGTACGCACACGGCGTAGGCCGCAACTCGCAACTCCCTGTTCCGCAACTGCCTGTTCATGCGGTGAGGGTAGAGGTACGGACGCCGACGGACTTCGGACGGGCAGGTTTCGGACGGGCGGGTCGCAGACGGACGGGTTTCGGACGAGCGGGTCAGACGGGCGGGTTGGCGGGCGAGTACTCGGGGGCGGACCAGCGCAACGGGCTGGCCGCCTCGGTCTCGACGACCTGCTCGACGGTGAACCGGGTGGTGCGGCCCGCGTCGGAGTAGTCGGTGTGCGCGGTGCCTGCGAGCTGGAGCGTGGTGCCGGTGCTCCAGTCGAGGAAGAGCAGTCCGGCGCGGGGCTCCCTCTCGAGGTTGCCCAGCGTCAGGAACATCGCATTGCCCGGATAGTCCTGCCAGCTCAGCGTCGTGGGCGAGGTGACCTGTACAAAGCCGGGGTTGCCACCGCGATGGCTGGCGTCGACGCCTTCCGGCGTTCCGGTGGCGATGAAGAAGGTGTCGGCGGCGCGAACGAACTCCTCCTGGTCAGAGGTGAGGTGTCCGCCGCGCCGGACGTCGCCGACCAGGTCCCCGCCGTCCGGGCCGACTGCGTACAGCTCCCGCTTCTGCAGATACTTCGGGCAGTTGGCGAAGACCCGCTCGGCCTCGATCGCAAGGCCGCGCGCCGACGGGCGGGCCGTACCGTCCAGCCGCATCCGGCGGCGGGTGCGCGGGTCGAGTGCGATCGTGCCGACGGGCAGGGGGCCCGCGGCGAGGGCGCCGGCGAGCGGGTCGCCCTGGTGGACGCTGCCGGCGACCGAGATGGAGTGCGCCCCCGTGGCCCGTACGAAACCGGGCGGGCCGGTGAGCAGCGAGGCCCACATCCGGCCCGCCGCGTCCGCAGCGCCGAGCACCAGCATGGGCTGGAGGCCCAGGAAGGCGGCGGCGACCGGCTTGATGCCGTCGCCGATGGAGCGGCCTACGTGCGCGGCCTGGTCGGATACGCCGACGCGCCGCTGCACGGCGAGCGAGCCATGATGGTACGGCTCCCGGTACGGGTCCACGGTGGCCAACTCCCTTAGAAGAAACCGCAGGTGGGCGCCGCCGCGGTCGGTACGGGAGCGCCCTCGGCGCCCGAGGGGGCGTAGATCTCGAGACGGGTGCCGTCCGGGTCGTGGAAGAAGATCCCGCCGGAGGCCGCGCCCTCGCCGTGGGCGACCACGCCCTCGTGGGCGAAGTCGACGCCGAGCGTCTTCAGCCGCGCCTCCGCCGCGCGGACCTGCTCGATGGATTCGGCCTCGAAGGCGAGGTGGTGCAGCCCGGCGAGCGCGGGCGCGTACGCCCCGTCCGCCTGCTGCCAGAGCGTGAGAACGAGCTGCCCGTCGCGGCCGAGGAAGGCGAAGCGGCGGCCTTCGTCCTTGCCCTGCCCGAGTACGTCGAAGCCGAGGGCATCCCCGTAGAAGGGGAGCGAACGGTCGAGATCGGTGACATTGAGGCCGATATGGCCGGTACGCAGAGCGCTGGTCGCCGTCATGGCACACCTTCCGGAAGTCGATATGAGCTAACCGCTTAATTCGACTTTAGAGGTTAGAATCGAGCGGGTCAACCGGTCACGTACCCTTGAGGGGTTAGCTACGGGAGGAGCCCAGGGATGCCCGCCATGTCCGATCCGCGGCCGCTCACCGGCGAGCCGGTCTCCCTCGACCTGCTCAACACCCGGTGGATGCAGGACGGCGTACGCCAGGACCTGCTGACCGGGGTCGACGGGCTGCGCATCTGGCTGACGGCCAACGGCCTCGCGGAACGGTTCACCGCGGACGCGGCCACCCTGGAGCGGACGGTGACCGCCCGCGACGCGCTCGCCGCCCTCGTCGACAGCCCCGGCGACCCGAAGGCCGCCACCCGCGTCGACGAGGTGCTCGGCCATGGGCGCATCCGCGCCAAACTCACCGTGGACGGTCCCGGCGAGGAGGCGGAATTCGCGGACCCGGCCTGGGGTCCCGGCTGGACCGCCGCCCGCGGCCATCTCGATCTGCTGCGCACCGCGCCCGACCGGATCCGCGGCTGCGCACATGAGGCGTGCATCCTGCACTTCTTCGACACGTCACGGAACGGCACGCGCCGCTGGTGCTCCATGGCGGTGTGCGGCAACCGCGCGAAGGCGTCGCGGCACTACGCCCGCACCCACGAGGACTGAGGCCGCCGCCCGCAGGTCCCGGCGGCAGGTCCCGGCCGAGTGCCCTGACCTCGGGTCCCGCCCGCAGGCCCCGGCCGAGTGCCCTGGCCTCGGGTCCCGCCCGCAGGTCCCCATCGCGGGTCCGGCCGGAGAAGCACCCAATTGTCCCGCATGGCGTATCCGCCGCAGTGGCGGATCTACGCCATGACCGAGTCCCGTCGCTGCCAACCCTCCACAAACCCCTGTCACTTACGAAAGGCTGAGCGGTCATCCGGCACCGAATTCCGGACCCTACCTTTCACATACAGGGATGCTGATGACCCCCGAATCCCAGAGCTCCATTCCAGGGCGCTCCGTACCAGGTCACAGACGCGCGGCCCGTATAGCGGCCGCCGCGTCGCTCGTGACCGCACTGATCGCCGCCGGCGCCGCACCTGCCTTCTCGGCCGCGCCCGCCGACGATCCGGGCACCTCCGGCGTCAAGGCCAAGTCCTCCTCCGACAAGCTCGGTTCGGCCGACGCCGAACTTCTCGCCCAGGCCGAGGCCAAGGGCGAGAAGAGCGTCACCGTGATGGTCGCCACCGCACCCGGCGCGACCGAGCAGGTCGTCGGGCAGCTGGACGCCGTCCAGGGCGCCGTCGTGGGCAGGACGTTCGACCAGCTCGGTTACGTACGGGCCACCCTTCCCACCGCCAAGGCGGAGGCCGCGCTGAAGGCGGCCGCCAAGCTCTCCAGCGTCCACGGCATCGACCTCAAGCACGAGGTCAAGCTGGACGACCCGACCCCGGCGGCAGACACCACCAAGGCCGCGGGCACCGCGGGTACGCAGGCCGCGAAGTACCCGGCGCCCGGAAAGAACACCCCGGCGAAGAACCCGTACAACCCGTCCTTCGAGACCGGCGCGGTGGACTTCGTCAAGCAGCACCCCAAGGCCGACGGCCGCGGCGTGACGATCGGCATCCTGGACTCCGGTGTCGACCTCGGCCACCCCGCGCTGCAGAAGACCACCACCGGCGAGCGCAAGATCGTCGACTGGGTCACCGCGACCGACCCGGTGGCGGACGGCGACGGGACCTGGCGCCGGATGTCGCTCGACGTCAGCGGGCCGACGTTCACCGTCAACGGCCGTACGTACTCCGCCCCGGCGGGCGCGTACAAGTTCAACCTCTTCGCCGAGGCCGCCACCAAGGGCGGCGACATGGCCGGTGACCTCAACCGGGACGGCGACACGACCGACGTCTGGGGCGTGCTGTACGACCCGGGCACCCGCACCGCCACCGTCGACCTCGACAATGACGGGAACTTCTCGAACGACACCGTGATGAAGCCGTACAAGAACGGCTTCCAGATCGGCCACTTCGGCAAGGACAACCCGGCGACCGACGTCGTCGAGCAGATCCCGTTCGTCATCGAGGTCCGCAAGGACGTCGTCTACAACGCCGCGGGCGCCAAGGCCGACTACGTCAACATCGGCGTCATCGAGAGCGAACACGGCACCCACGTCGCCGGCATCACCGCCGCCAACAGCCTCTTCGGCGGCAAGATGAACGGTGAGGCGCCCGGCGCCAAACTGGTCTCCTCGCGCGCCTGCACCTGGAGCGGCGGCTGCACCAACATCGCGCTCACCGAGGGCATGGCCGACCTGGTCATCAACCGCGGCGTGGACATCATCAACATGTCCATCGGCGGTCTGCCCGCGCTGAACGACGGCAACAACGCCCGCTCCGAGCTCTACACCCGCCTCATCGACACCTACGGCGTCCAGCTGGTCATCTCGGCCGGCAACGAGGGTCCGGGCACCAACACCATCGGCGACCCCGGCCTCGCCGACAAGGTGATCTCGGTCGGCGCCGCCATCTCCCAGGAGACCTGGGCCGCCAACTACGGCTCCGCGGTGACCAAGAAGTACGCCATGCTCCCCTTCTCCTCCCGCGGCCCGCGCGAGGACGGCGGCTTCGCGCCGATCATCACCGCGCCCGGCGCCTCCATCAACACCACCCAGACCTGGCTGCCCGGCAGCCCGGTCGCGGAGGCGGGCTACCAGCTCCCGGCCGGCTACTCCATGCTGCAGGGCACTTCGATGTCCTCGCCGCAGGCAGCGGGCGCGAGCGCACTGCTGCTCTCGGCCGCCAAGCAGCGGCACATCGAGCTGACCCCGGCGAAGCTGCGCACGGCGCTGACCAGCACCGCGCACCGCATCCCCGGTGTGCAGGCGCATGAGCAGGGCTCCGGCCTGATCAACATCGTGGACGCATGGGACGCCATCGAGGACGGCGCCACCGCCCATGAGTACAGCGTCAAGGCCCCGGTCGACACCGCGATCGACTTCGCGCTGAAGACCCCCGGCTTCGGCACCGGTCTCTACGACCGCGAGGGCGGTCTGAAGGCCGGCCAGAAGAAGTCCTACGACGTCGTCATCACGCGGACGACCGGACCGGACCGCCCCGTGCGGCACGAACTGGACTGGAAGTACAACGACGGCACCTTCGACCTGCCCGGCAGCGGCGCGGTCACGCTGCCGCTGAACACCCCGGTCACCGTCAAGGTCGAGGCCAGGCCCAAGGCGGCCGGTCTGCACAGCGCGATCCTGGAGGCGGACGACCCGCGCACCGAGGGCGTGGACAAGCAGATCATGACGACCGTGGTCGTCTCCAAGGAGCTCGCGAAGCCGGCGTACACCTTCTCGGCGTCCGGTTCGGTGCAGCGCAACAGCCACAAGTCGTACTTCATCACGGTGCCCGAGGGCGCGAAGAACCTCGAGGTCGCGCTCGGCGGTCTGGCCGCCAAGAGCCAGACCCGATTCATCGGCATCCACCCGTACGGCGTGGGAGTCGAGGACAGCTCGACGATCTTCTGCTACCCCAATTACAACAATCCGGCGAACACCTGCCGTCCGGACTTGCGCTCGTACCCCGAGCCGACCCCGGGCGTCTGGGAGATCGAGGTCGAGTCGCGGCGTACGTCTCCGCTGCTCGACAACCCGTACAAGCTGGACGTCAGCCTGCTGGGCGCGTCCTTCGACCCGGCCGTCAAGACGCTCCCCGAGGCGAAGGTCGGTACGCCGGCCCCTGTCGAGTGGAAGGTCACCAACGGCTTCGCCGCGATCGACGGCAAGCTCGCGGGCGGTTCGCTGGGCTCGGCCAAGGTCGCCCGTCCGTCCATCAAGAACGGTGAGTCGCAGGAGTCGACCGTCACCGTCGGTGAGGGCGTCGAGCGTCTCGACGTCGCCATCGGCGGGGTCTCCGACACCGGCGCCGACCTGGACCTGACCGTCCTGCTGAACGGTGTCCAGGTCGGACAGTCGGCGGACGGCGACTCGGAGGAGGCGGTGAGCCTGCTCAAGCCGGCCGCCGGCACCTACACCATCGTGGTCGACGGCTACTCCGTCCCGGCCGGGACCACCGAGTACAACTACCGCGATGTGTTCTTCTCGCCCTCGCTCGGCTCGGTCAAGGTCGACTCGACGAAGCCGGTCAAGCTCGCCAATGGAGCGTCGGCGCAGGTCAGCGCCGAGGTTCTGGTGGGCGGCCCGGCTCCCGAGGGACGTCAGTTCTTCGGCGAGGTGCAGTTGCTGAACGCCCACGGCACGGCCGCGGGCGCCGGCAGCGTGGTGATCGAGAAGGTCACTCCGTAACGGTGTGATGTGACGGCGCGAGCCGTACGACGGCGGGGCGGGCGCTCTTCGGAGCACCCGCCCCGTCGGCATGTCCTGTCTCACACGTCCCGAAGCCCGGACAATGGATTGGACAAGAGGACCCAGGTCATACGCATCATGGGCAGGCTGCCCGCGTCGTACGCACAGACAGAAGGAGTCACCGTGAGGGTCGGAATCGTCGGAGCCACCGGTCAGGTCGGCGGAGTCATGCGCAAGATCCTCGCCGAGCGAAAGTTCCCGATCGACGAGCTTCGTCTGTTCGCCTCCGCACGGTCGGCCGGATCCACCCTCGAGTGGGAGGGCCAGGAGATCACCGTCGAGGACGCGACCGCCGCCGACTACTCCGGTCTGGACATCGTGCTCTTCTCGGCCGGTGGCGCGACCTCCAAGGCGCTCGCCGAGAAGGTCGCCTCGCAGGGCGCCGTGGTGATCGACAACTCCTCGGCCTGGCGCCGTGACCCCGAGGTGCCGCTGGTCGTCTCCGAGGTCAACGCGCACGCGATCAAGAACCGGCCCAAGGGCATCATCGCCAACCCGAACTGCACGACGATGGCAGCGATGCCGGTGCTGCGCCCGCTGCACGAGGAGGCCGGTCTCAGCGCGATGGTCGCCACCACCTACCAGGCCGTGTCCGGCTCGGGTCTGGCCGGTGTCGCCGAGCTGCACGCGCAGGCCTGCCAGGTCTCCGAGGCCGCCGACCAGCTGACCTTCGACGGCGGCGCGGTCGACTTCCCCGAGCCCGGCGTCTACAAGCGCCCCATCGCCTTCAACGTCCTGCCGCTGGCGGGCAACCTCGTCGACGACGGCTCCTTCGAGACCGACGAGGAGCAGAAGCTCCGCAACGAGTCCCGCAAGATCCTGGAGATCCCCGACCTCAAGGTCTCCGGCACCTGTGTGCGCGTCCCGGTCTTCTCCGGCCACTCGCTGCAGGTCAACGCCCGCTTCGAGCGCCCGATCAGCGTGGAGCGCGCGTACGAGCTGCTGAAGGACGCCCCCGGCGTCGAGCTCTCCGAGATCCCGACCCCGCTGCAGGCGGCCGGCAAGGACGCCTCGTACGTGGGCCGCATCCGCAACGACGAGACCGTGGAGAACGGCCTCGCGCTGTTCCTCTCCAACGACAACCTCCGCAAGGGCGCGGCGCTGAACGCGGTGCAGATCGCGGAGCTGGTCGCGGCGGAGCTGCGCGCGTAGCGGTCGTGTCCTCAATCGCCGGCGGGGCTGAATCTTTCAGCCCCGCCGGCGTTTGAGGCGCGGGGTCCGGGGCGGAGCCCCGGCTCCGCCGCACTGCGCCGAACCCGCGCCCCACGGCACCCGCATTAAGGCGGGCAGCCGCACCTCGCCCCGTGGAAGGATGGCCGCAAACGTCACGAACCGAGGAGATGACAGCGTGCCTGGCACGAATCTGACCCGCGAAGAGGCACAACAGCGGGCCCGCCTGCTGACCGTCGACTCGTACGAGATCGACCTCGACCTGAGCTCGGCGCAGGAGGACGGCACCTTCCGGTCCGTGACCACCGTGCGCTTCGAGTCCGCCGAGGACGGTGCGGAGACCTTCATCGACCTGGTCGCCCCGGCCGTCCACCAGGTCGTGCTGAACGGCAAGGCGCTGGATGTCGCCGCCGTTTTCCGGGACTCGCGGATCGCGCTGCCGCATCTGTACGCGGGCCCGAACGAGCTGACGGTGGTCGCGGACTGCGGGTACACCAACACCGGTGAGGGGCTGCACCGCTTCGTCGACCCGGTGGACCAGCAGACTTACCTCTACACGCAGTTCGAGGTGCCGGACGCGCGCCGCGTCTTCGCCTCGTTCGAGCAGCCGGACCTGAAGGCGACGTTCCAGTTCACCGTGAAGGCCCCCGAGGGCTGGACGGTCGTCTCGAACTCCCCGCTGCAGCAGGCGGAGGGGGCGGAGCCCAAGGACAATGTCTGGCGCTTCGAGCCGACGCCGCGGATCTCCACGTACATCACGGCGCTGATCGTCGGTCCGTACCACTCGGTCCACAGCAGCTACGAGAAGGACGGCCAGTCCGTTCCGCTCGGTGTGTACTGCCGCCCCTCGCTCGCCGAGTTCCTGGACTCCGACGCGATCTTCGAGGTCACGCGGCAGGGCTTCGACTGGTTCCAGGAGAAGTTCGACTACGCCTACCCCTTCGCAAAGTACGACCAGCTCTTCGTGCCGGAGTTCAACGCGGGCGCGATGGAGAACGCGGGCGCGGTGACCATCCGCGACCAGTACATCTTCCGCTCGAAGGTGACGGACGCGGCGTACGAGGTGCGTGCGGAGACGATCCTGCACGAGCTGGCCCACATGTGGTTCGGCGACCTGGTCACCATGGAGTGGTGGAACGACCTGTGGCTGAACGAGTCGTTCGCCACGTACACCTCGATCGCCTGCCAGGCGTACGCGCCGGGCTCGAAGTGGCCGCACGCCTGGACGACGTTCGCGAACTCCATGAAGACCTGGGCCTACCGGCAGGACCAGCTGCCGTCGACCCACCCGATCATGGCCGAAATCCGCGACCTCGACGACGTTCTCGTGAACTTCGACGGCATCACGTACGCCAAGGGCGCGTCGGTGCTGAAGCAGCTCGTCGCGTACGTCGGCATGGACGAGTTCTTCCAGGGCGTGCAGGCGTACTTCAAGGCGCACGCGTACGGCAACACCCAGCTGTCCGATCTGCTGGGCGCGCTGGAGGAGACCTCCGGCCGTGATCTGAAGACCTGGTCGCAGAAGTGGCTGCAGACGGCGGGCATCAACATCCTGCGCCCGGAGGTCGAGATCTCCGAGGAGGGGTACGTCACGTCCTTCTCCGTACGCCAGGAGGCACCGGCCCTGCCCGCAGGCGCGAAGGGCGAGCCGACCCTGCGCCCGCACCGGATCGCGATCGGCTGCTACGACCTCGACGAGAACGGCAAGCTGGTCCGTACGAACCGGATCGAGCTGGACGTGGACGGCGAGCGCACGGATGTGCCGTTCCCGCAGAACACCCGCCGTCCCGCGGTGATCCTGCTCAACGACGACGACCTTACGTATGCAAAGGTCCGGCTCGACGAGGAGTCGCTGCGGGTCGTGACCGAGCACCTCGGCGACTTCACCGAGTCGCTGCCGCGGGCGCTGTGCTGGGCCTCCGCCTGGGACATGACGCGCGACGGCGAGCTGGCCGCGCGGGACTATCTGTCCCTGGTCCTCTCCGGCATCGGCAAGGAGTCGGACATCGGCGTCGTGCAGTCGCTGCACCGCCAGGTGAAGCTGGCGATCGACCTGTACGCGGCACCGCAGTGGCGCGAGACGGGTCTGACGCAGTGGACCGAGGCGACGCTGGCGCATCTGCGCGCGGCCGAACCGGGCAGCGACCACCAGCTGGCGTGGGCCCGCGCCTTCGCCGCGACCGCGCGGACGCCGCAGCAGCTCGACCTGCTGCAGGCGCTGCTCGACGGCACTGAGTCCATCGAGGGCCTGGCCGTGGACACCGAGCTGCGGTGGGCGTTCGTGGAGCGGCTTGCGGCGGTCGGAGTGCTCGACGAGGAGGAGATCGCGGCGGAGTACGAGCGGGACAAGACGGCGGCGGGCGAGCGCCACGCGACCACGGCGCGCGCGGCCCGGCCGACGGCGGAGGCGAAGGCGGAGGCCTGGGCCTCGGTCGTCGAGTCCGACAAGCTGCCGAACGCCGTTCAGGAGGCGGTCATCGCGGGCTTCGTCCAGACCGATCAGCGCGAGCTGCTCGCCCCGTACTCGGAGAAGTTCTTCGCGGCGGTGAAGGGCGTGTGGGAGTCCCGCAGCCATGAGATCGCCCAGCAGATCGCGGTCGGGCTCTACCCCTCGCTCCAGGTCTCGCAGGACACGCTGGACGCGACGGACGCCTGGCTGGACTCGGCGGAGCCGAATGCGGCGCTGCGGCGGCTGATTTCGGAATCGCGCGCGGGCGTCGAACGGGCGCTGAAGGCGCAGGCGGTGGACGCCGCGGCTGCACAGCAGTAGTCGTTGCCGTTGCCGTTGCCGTTGCCGTTGCCGTAACAGCACAGAAGGGGCGCCCCGGGCCGTACGGTCCGGGGCGCCCTCGTGTTTCCAGGGCGCGAACTTCCCGCCAATTTCGTGACCCCCCGTCAACCTCCGTTCTCCGACGCCGATATGCTCCGTGCCCGTCGTCATATGATCTTTCTCGTTCGATTCTGAGGATGCTGATGGTTCGACAGGGAACGTCGACCGGAAATCCGCGGCCCCTGGCCGGCTTCGGGTGGCTGCTACCCGTCGCCGTGACCGTTGCGGCCGCAGCCGCGGCCGTCTTCCTGGTCTCCGCGTCGGCCCGCGCCGCCGTGCTCTGGATCGGTGTCGCGGCGGTCGTCGCGGTCGCCGTCGCCTGCGCCGAGGCCGCACGCCGCGGCAGGGTGATCGAGGAGCTCCACGGCAGACTCGCGGAGCGGGAGGCTGCGCTCTCGCGGCAGCAGGCCGAGACCGCACGCCTCGCCGGGGAGCTGCTGCCCCAGGTGGTGGAGCAGCTGCGCAAGGGCGAGTTCCCCGAGGACGTACTGGACGCGCTCGACGCACCGGCAGAGCACCGGGCGGTGCTGCGCTCGGTGCTCGACGCCGTCGTCGCCGAGGAGGACCTGCGTGAGTCCGCGCAGCGCGCCTTCGTGAACATCGCCCGTCGAGTTCAGGCCATCGTGCACCAACAGGCCCAGGAACTCCGTGAGATGGAGGACCGGCACGGCAAGGCTCCGGACGTCTTCGGCGATCTGCTCCGCATCGACCACGGCACCGCGCTCATCGGCCGGCTCGCCGACTCCATCGCCGTACTCGGCGGCGCGCGGCCCGGCCGCCAGTGGAGCAAGGCCGTACCGCTCTACAGCGTGATGCGCGGCGCCATGTCGCGGATCATCGACTACCAGCGGGTGGAGCTGCACTCGGTCTCCGAGGTCGCCGTCGTCGGCACCGCCGTCGAGCCGCTGATCCACGCACTCGCCGAACTGCTCGACAACGCCACCCGCTACTCGCCGCCGCAGACCAGGGTCCATCTCACCGCCGTCGATGTGCAGTCGGGCATCGCCATCGAGATCGAGGACGGCGGCGTGAGCATGAGCGAGGAGGCCCGCAAGCGGGCCGAGCGCATGCTCCGCCAGGCCCAGCAGGGCATCGACGTCAACGACCTGGGCGAGACGCCCCGCCTCGGCCTCGCCGTGGTCGGCCGACTGGCGCAGGTGTACGGCTTCCAGGTCTCGCTGCGCTCGTCGGCGTACGGCGGTGTGCGCGCCGTCCTCGTCGTCCCGCAGGAACTGATCACCACGGCCGCTTCGGCGACCGGCCTCGCGCACGGCATCGGCACCGCCTCCGGCCCCCGCCCGGCCGACCGGGCCCTCGAGGAGCGGCTGCCCAGGCCGGTCACCGGACCCATGACAGCTGACGACGAGGTCCCGATCGTGACCGAACGGACCATGACAGGTCTGCCGCAGCGGCGCCGCAAGGCCCGCGTCACCGCACCGGCCGCCGCCGACACCGCCACCGCGCCCGAGCCGGAGCACTCACCCCCGGTACAGCCGGGCATGTGGCTGTCCGCCTTCCAGAGCGGGCTGTCCGGTGAGCCCACCCAGACGAGCAAGGGGAACACGCAGCCATGATTCAGCAGCAGTCCAACCAGACCAACATGGACTGGATGCTCAAGGACCTGGCCGAGGGTGTACCCCAGACCAGGAACGTGGTCGTGCTGTCCGCGGACGGACTGCGCATGGCCCAGTACGGCGCGGACACCGACACCGCCGACCGGCTGGCGGCCGCGTGCGCCGGACTGCAGAGCCTGGCGGGTGCCGTGGCGAGCGAACTCCCGCACAGCAACGGGCAGATGCATCTCGTCGTCATCGAGATGAACGGCGGTTTCTTCTACCTGATGGCGGCCGGCTCGGGTGCCTATCTCGCGGTGCTGGCCGACGAGGGCGTCGACGCCGGGCTGATGGGCCACCGGATGCGCGATCTGGTGCTGCGGATCGGAGAGCATCTCAGCACGCCGCCGCGGCACGAGGGACAGACCGCGTGAGCAACCCGGGCGGGGACTGGGAAGAGAACAGTCCCGAGCGGCTCTACGTCATCACCGGCGGCCGCAGCGGCTCCTCCGCGCCCACCACTCTCGACCTGGTCACGCTGATCGTCGCCAGGTCCGGCCCCCGGCCCGGTGTACAGCCCGAGCACGCAGCGATCATCCGGCTCTGCCAGGCGCCGCTTTCGGTGGCCGAGCTCTCCGCGTATCTGAGCCTTCCGGTGAGTGTTGTCACCGTGCTGCTCAGCGATCTGCTGGCCGACAACCAGGTGATTGCCCGCGCACCGGTCCAGGCCGCCCAACTCCCCGACCGCGCTTTGATTGAGGCAGTGATCGATGGACTTCAAAAGCTCTGAGCAGGCCGTGGGGCCGCGGAGCGAGGACGTGCTGCCCGAGACGGCCACCGCCGCCGTCAAGGTGGTCATCGTGGGCGGCTTCGGCGTCGGCAAAACGACCCTGGTCGGCTCGGTGAGCGAGATCAGACCGCTGACGACCGAGGAGACCATGACCCAGGCCGGGGTCGGGGTCGACGACATCCAGGGCGTGGAGCGCAAGACCTCGACGACCGTCGCCATGGACTTCGGCCGCATCAGCATCAACGAGGAGCTGGTGCTGTATCTCTTCGGCACCCCGGGTCAGGAGCGCTTCTGGTTCCTGTGGCGCGGCCTGTTCGAGGGCGCGCTGGGCGCGGTGGTGCTGGTCGACACCCGACGGCTCGAGGTCAGCTTCGACGTCATCGGGCGGCTGGAGGAGCGCGGCGTGCCCTTCGTGGTCGCCGTCAACTCCTTCCCCGATGCGCAGGGTTACTCCCTCGACGATGTGCGCGGCGCCCTCGATCTGCCGGCGGAGGTACCGGTCATCGGCTGTGACGCGCGCGAGCGCGCCTCCAGCCGCGACGTGCTGGTGACGCTGATGCGCTATCTGCAGTCCCTCGCCGCGCAGCCGGAGGCGTCGTAACCACGCCGGAGGCCGGACTCACATCGCCTCCGGGCTGAGCCGCCACGGCAGGGGCCCTGGGGTGCCCTGTCCGCAGCTCCTGGTGGAGGTCGCTGTTCCGTTCCGGCCGACAATGTCGACGCGCTGCCTGATAGCTGGGGGATTGTCCTGTTGGAATCAGCCATCACTGCTCAGTACGATGCGTGATAGTTGATCACTAAGGGGTGCCCGTGGCGCGTGTTACGACAGTGACAACGCGTCGCACCCGGCATGGAGAGGTAGGCAGACGTGGAGCCTGAGCTGGCAGTTCCACCAATCTTCTCTCCCATCCCACCGGCGATCCATCCGCGCCATGCGGATATAGACGTACAGACAGCGGCCTGGGCGGAAACGTTTCGCATAGGGTCCGACGAGCTGCGCGGCAAACTCGTCGTGCAGGACATCGGCACCTTCTCCGCCCGGATCCTGCCGGAGGGCCGCGAGGAGGTCGTCTCCCTCCTCGCGGACTTCGTTCTCTGGCTCTTCGGCGTGGACGACGGGCACTGCGAGGAGGGCGAACTCGGCCGACGGCCGGGCGATCTGGCAGGACTGCTGCACCGGCTGCTGCGTATCGCGCAGAACCCGGAAGCCCCCATGCTGCTGGACGACCCGCTGGCCGCCGGGCTGCGGGACCTGCGGCTCAGGGTCAGCCGGTACGGCACAGCGGGACAGACGGCCCGCTGGGTGGACGCACTGCGGGAGTACTTCTTCTCGGTGGTGTGGGAGGCGTCCCACCGCAGCGCCGGCACAGTGCCCGATCTGAACGACTACACCCTGATGCGGCTGTACGACGGCGCGACGTCGGTGGTGCTGCCCCTGCTGGAGATGGGGCACGGCTACGAGCTCCAGCCGCACGAGCGGGACCGCACAACAGTGCGCGCCGCGGCCGAAATGGCGTCGTTCATCATCACCTGGGACAACGACATCTTCTCGTACCACAAGGAGCGGAGCGGGCCGGGCTACTTCCTCAACGTCCTGCGGGTGCTGGAGCAGGAGAACGGGCTCAGCACCCACCAGGCCCTGACCACGGCGATCGCCCAGCGGGACCGGGTGATGTGCCTCTTCATGCGCCTGAGCGACTATGTGTCGGAGCAGGGCAGCCCGCAGCTGCGCCAGTATCTGCAAAGCCTCGCGTCGTTCATACGCGGCGCGCAGGACTGGGGCATCAGCTCCGTGCGGTACACCACGCCGGACGACCCGGCCGGCATCCCCACGGTGTTCCGCGACACCCCCACCGACGACAGCCCCGAGCCGCTGGACATCCCGGCGATCGCATGGTGGTGGGACCTCCTGCCGTGCGGCACCACTTCGCCCGGCCGGTACCGGCCGGTCCAGCGAACTTCCTAGCTCCCGGGAGGGCTGGGCCACCGCGAAGCCGTCCCGCTCACCCCACCCGCGCCGCCGCGACCTCCCGCAGCGCACCCAGCACCCGCCCCACGCCCGGCGCCTCCTCCGCCCCCCGCCGTACCGCCGCCACCACATGCCTGCGCGGCTGGTCCGCGCTCAGGACCCGCATCGCCACGCCCGTGCGCCCGCCCCGTTCCACCGCCGCCATCCGCGGAACCAGCGCGACGCCCATCTCCGCCTCCACCATCGCGAGGATCGCGGTCCAGCCCGCCGCCGAGTGCGCCTGTTCCGGTACGAAACCCGCCGCCTCGCACGCCGCAAGGGTGATCTCCGACCACGGCCCGCTGCCCCCGAAGATCCACCGCTCGCCCGACAGATCGGCCAACCGCAGCCCCGCCTCCGCCGCCAGCGGATGCCCGGCCGGCAGGGCGACGTCCAGCGGGTCGGCCAGCAGCGGTACGCGGCTGAACCTCGGGTCGCGGGCCGTCGGCGCGTGCGCCGCCAGCGACAGCGCCAGATCCACATCTCCGTTGGACAGCAGCTCATACGCCTCCGCCGCCTCCGCCTCCCTGACCCGTACCTCCAGCGCCGGATGCGCCGCACGCAGCCGCCGCACCGCAGGAACCACCAGCGCGGGCACGGCCGTCGAGAACGCCCCCACCCGCACCTCCCCCGCCTCGCCCCGCAGGTATCCGGTCAACTCCGCGTCCGCCCGCTCCAGTTGAGCGAAGACGGCCGCCGCGTGACGCAGCACCAGATGCGCCGCGTCAGTGAGCCTGACCCGCCGCCCATGCGCCTCGAGCAGTGGTACGCCGAGCTGCTTGGCCAGGTTGGACAGCTGCTGGGACACGGCCGACGGGGTCATCAGCAGCGCTTCGGCCGTGGCTGTCACGGTCCCCCGCTCGCTCAGCGTGCGGAGGATCTGCAGCTTCTTGATGTCCCACTCGGTCATGCCCGCAACCTATCCGGCGGCATCCGCAGCCATCCGGTGCTGTCCTTGTCCGGCGCTGTCCTGATCCGGCACCATCCGGTGCTATCCGGCCGACAGCGCCGCCTCCGCAGCGGCCAGTTCCTTCTCCGGGGCCGCCATCCGGGCGAGGACATCCAGATCGTCCCGGCTGTAGCGGCTGCGCACATCCTCGGCGGCGGAGCGGTAGAGCCGGTCGGCCTCCGCGCGGCTGCCGCGGATCTTCCGGTACCGGGCGAGGGTGTAGGCGGAGAACGCGTCCCCCGCGGCCACCGCCCGCTCCCAGTACGGAATGCCTTCGTCTACGTGTCTGCGGAGGACGAAGAAGTCGGTGTGCCTGCGGGCTGTCTGCGCGTCTCCCGCGAGCGCGGCGGCGACGAGCCCCTCACCGTGGTGCCGGATGTCCTGCGTCGGATCCTGTTGTGCCATGCACGTGATCGTTCCAGGCACCGACGACGCCCCGCCAACAGGCCCCTGTTCGGCTTCCGCTGTGCGGCTACCGCTTCGTGGCCCTGCCCGCCGCACCGCCCGACGCCCCCAGCATGACTCCGCCGAGGATCAGCACCATGCACAGGATCTGCGTCGGGCCGGTCGCCTCACCCAGGAGGACGAAGGAGAGCACGGCCACACAGACGGGCTGCAGGTAGTAGACGACTCCGGCCCGTGCCGCACCGAGCAGCGCGATCGCCTTGTTCCAGGAGAAGAAGGCGACCGCGGAGGAGAAGACACCGACGTACACCAGCGGTCCGACCGTCCCGGCCGTTGGCTCGAAGCCGCCTTGGAGGGCCAGGCCGGCACCGAACGCGGGAGCCAGCATCAGCGCCCCGATCACGAACGTGGTGAAGAGGAAGGCGAGTCCGCCGATCTCGGCGGGACGGCGGCGCAGCAGTGCGCTGTACGAGGCGAAGCTGAGCGCCGCGGCGAACATCCACAGGTCACCGGCGGCGAAGTCCAACGACAGGGATCCCTTGCCGACCAGCAGCAGAACTCCCGTGCAGGCGACCGCCATTCCGACCGTACGGCGCACTCCCAGCCGCTTGCCGCCGAGGCGTTCGTACACCGCCATCAGGACGGGCGAGGCGGCCATGATCATGCCCATGTTGCCGGCCGGAGTGGAGAGACCGGCCTGGTTGACGAGGGTGTTGTAGACGGTGACGCCGAGCAGCGAGGCGAGGGTGAGGTAACCCGAGTGGCGTCGTATCAGCGCCCGTTGCCGCCAGGTCTCGCGTGCGGCGAACGGCGCGACGGCGACGATCGCGACGATCCAGCGCCAGAAGGCGGCCTGCACGGGCGGTACGGAGTCATGAAGGGCACGAGAGGCGACGAAGCTCCCCGACCAGACGACCGTCGCGACGGCGGCGAGCAGGAGCCCGAGGCCGGAGGCCTGGCGCAGCTTCTCCGCCGGGGTTGTCGCCTCACTGCTGCGGACGCGGTCCAGGACTGCCATCGGTATACCCCTTGCCTCTCCCCCGCCGGGGGATCTCTCGGTTGCGCGAGCTACCGTCGCACCGGCGGAACGCTTAGGTCCATCGAATACTTTCGACGATTATTTGAAGGAAAACTGAAAGGTTTGGGCGTGCGTGCCCGTGGACCGGTACCGGCCGGGATCGTGCGCCATGAGATCGCGAGCGCCGTGGGGTCCCCGCGCGTCATGAGGGATCGCGAGCGCCTTGGGGGCCCGCGCCCGCCGTGGGGGGCCGCGACATGCCAAGGGCGCCCTGGGGTGCGTACACACCCCAGGGCGCCCTGGACGAACCGTTCGGGCTACTGGGAGCCGGTCAGCTCGGCTTCTTGGACTTGTCGAGGACCATCACCAGGCCCGCGATCACCGCGAAGAGGGCGAGCGGCGCCACGACAAAGAGGCCGACCGTCTGGATCACGCTCAGGCCCGGGCCCGGGTCGTCGCCGTCGTCCCGGGTCAGCGCGAGCGCCGGCGACGACAGGAGCAGCATCATCAGCGTCGTACCGGCCGCGACGGCGCCGGCGCGCAAAGCGTTCTTCTTGTCCACGGTGCCAACGTAGCGAACGGCTATCCCGGGCGCGCGTCCGGGGGTGCCGTACGGGCACCGGGCCCGCGCCCGGGACCGAAGACGTCCGCGAAGACGCCCATCAGCGCGTGCAGCCGGGGCGAGGCGGCCAGCTCCTCCAGCGTGAGGGGATGGCCTTCGGCGTCCGCGACGGGCAGCCGCCAGTTCGGATACTGGTCCCAGGTGCCCGGCAGATTCTGCGGGCGCCGGTCACCCACCGCGTCCGGCAGCCAGACGCCGACCATCCGGGCGGGCGTACGCAGCAGAAAGCGGTAGACCGCGCGGATCCGGCCCTCCTCGTCGCCGCTGCCCTCGGGCAGCAGGCCGAGGCCGCCGAGCAGGCCGAGCCACTCGGCGACATCCCCTGCGTCCTCCGTGCGCTCCTGCTCCAGGGAACGGGTCAGCAGGCCGAGGCGGTGGCGCAGCGCCACATGCTCGCCGGTCAGCCGGGCCGCCGTGGACGGCAGATCGTGAGTGGTCGCGGTGGCCACACATCCGACGCGCCACTCCTCGGGCGGCAGCGGACGGCCGGTCCCGGCCCAGTCGCGCTCGAACCAGAGCACGGAGGTGCCCAGCACGCCGCGGCGCGTCAGCTCCTCGCGCACACCCGGCTCGACCGTGCCGAGGTCCTCCCCTATCACGACGGTGCCCGCCCGGTGGGCCTCCAGGACGAGCACCGCGAGCATCGCCTCGGCGTCGTAGCGGACGTATGTGCCGTCGGTGGGCGGGCTGCCCTCCGGGACCCACCAGAGGCGGAACAGGCCCATCACATGGTCGATACGCAGCGCGCCCGCGTTGCGGAGGAGTCCGCGCAGCAGCCCTCGGTACGGGGCGTATCCGGAGGCGGCCAGCACGTCCGGGCGCCACGGGGGCAGGCCCCAGTCCTGGCCACGGGCGTTGAAGGCGTCCGGCGGGGCGCCGACCGACATCCCGGCGGCAAAGGTCTCCTGCTGCGCCCAGGCGTCCGCGCCGCCCGGGTGCACGCCGACGGCCAGGTCGTGGACGATGCCGACGTCCATGCCCGCCTCGCGGGCCGCCTGCCCGGCGGCGGCCAGCTGCCGGTCGGTCAGCCAGGCGAGCCTGCTGTGGAAGTCGACCCGGTCCATCAACTCGTGTCCGGCGCGGGCGGTCTCGGGCGAGCGCGGGTCCTGCAGTTCCACCGGCCAGGTGTGCCATTCGGGGCCGTGCACCTCGGCGAGGGCGCACCAGGTGGCGTGGTCCTCCAGGGCCTGACCCTGCTCGGCGAGGAAGTCGCAGTACGCGGCGCGGCGTCCGGGCCCGAGCGGGACACGGTGCACGATTCCCAGGGCTTCTCGCTTCAGCTCCCAGACCGCGTCCCGGTCGATCAGCGCGCCCTTCCGCAGAACGGATTCGCGCAGCCCGGCGCCCTTGTCACGGAGCTCCTCCAGCCGCCGCCCGTCCCGGGCGCCCGCGTACGCGTATTCGGGGATGTCCTCGATGCGCAGATGGACGGGGTCGGGGAAGCGACGCGAGGACGGCCGGTACGGGGAGGGGTCGGTGGGGGTGCCGGGTACGGCCGCGTGCAGCGGGTTCACCTGTACGAAGGAAGCCCCGAGCGACCGTCCGGACCAGGTCGCCAGCTCGGCCAGATCGCCGAGGTCGCCCATGCCCCAGGAGCGGGTGGAGAGCAGGGAGTAGAGCTGTACGAGAAGGCCGTGCGAGCGGCCGTCGGGCTGCGGCACCCGGTCGGGCGCGACGACAAGGCTGGACCGGGCGACCCGCCCGTCCGGAGACTCGGCCGACAACTGATGAACGCCATACGGAAGTTGCTGCCAGGGCTGGTGGTCCTCGGGGGCAGCCCCGGCCCCGCCGGAGGCGGCCGGCGCCGCGGGTGCGGCGGCGGGTTCGCCGCGCGTCGCGTCGGGCGCGGGGACCTCTTCCGCCTCACCGCGTAAGGCGGCCTCTTTCTCGTCGCCGCGTAAGGCGGCCTCTTCCGCCTCGCCGCGCAACGAGGCCTGATCCGCATCGCCGTTCGTCGCGGCAGCCGCAGGCCCGCGGATCAGCCACTCCACCTCCGCGCCCTGTTCCGTCTCGACCCGCAGGGTCGTGCCCGCGGGCAGCTCCGTCAGTGCTGCCGGAACCTCGCCGCTCGCGCTCCAGAGCACGACCGTCGGCGGCAGCAGCCGGCCCGTGGCGGCGGACTCGGCGCGGCTCAGGGCATCACGAACCCCCGACGCGGTGGACGCGTCGACGCCGAGTGCGGCGAGGACCGCGACGACCGTCGCGTCGGGGACCGGGACGGTGACGCCCTCGGAGGGCGCGTAGGAAGTGGCGACTCCGTGCAGTGCGGCGAGCCGGGCAAGGCCCATTCAGACTCCTGGGGACTCCACGCCGCCGGCCGTGCCGTGGGCCGTCGGCTCGCTGGTGAGAGGTGCACTGTCGGTGAGCGGCGGTTCACTGGTCAGTGGGGCGGCGTCGGCGAGCGGGGGTTCGCTGGTCAGCGGGCCGGGACCCGGGACCTGTTTGGACAGGGCGGACAGCAGAAGGTGTGCGGATGCGGCCATGGTGGTCACTCCAAGCGGACGGTAGTGGGACATCAGCAGCCCTACCCAGCGGGCACGGCCGCAGACGTACACGATCAGTCAACGTGTTCCGTGTCACATTCCGTTCCCTGTGGGGGAGTTGAATCAAATCAACCAAACCGCCCATCACATAAGTCAAAAGGTGCACAACGGCCACTCGCATTGACACCCTCACTGTGGTGGTGGTGGGCTCGAAGCCGACCGGAGCGACTGGGGAGACTGAGGGGAGACGGGCGTGCGGCTCGCGCGCGGGAGGCGTACTGCGACAGCCGTCGCGGTCGCTGTCATCGGCAGCCTGCTCGGCGGCGCGCACGGCGCGGTCGCCGCCCCGGACGACCCCGGCTCCCCCGCCACCACCGCGCAGGACCCCGAGGGTGAGGCCGCGCTGCCCCCCGTCTGGCCGCGACCGCAGACGATGCGGGCGGCGGGATCAGCCGTTGCGCTGGGTGAGGAAGTGACTGTCGTCGCGGACCGCGGCGCCGATCCGTACGCCGTCGAGCGGCTGACGGAGCTGCTGCACGCGTCCGGCGTACGCACCGTGCACACCGCGCTGCCCGGCCGCGGCCCCGTCCTGCGCATCGGCGGCACCGGCGCATGGGACGCGCTGCGCGCCCTGCGCGCACCCGAACGCACCGATCTCCCCTCCGGCGGCTACCGGCTCGCGGTCGGCCAGGTCCAGGGCCGGGACACCGTCGCGCTCGACGGCGTCGGTGAGGACGGCCTCTACCACGGCGTCCAGACGCTGCGGCAGCTGATCGTCCGGCAGACCGTCGCGGGAGCCGACCGGCGGACCGTCCCCGGAGTACTCGTACGCGACTGGCCGGGCACGGCCGTACGGGGCATGACGGAAGGTTTCTACGGACAGCCGTGGAGCCATCAACAGCGGCTGGCACAGCTGGACTTCATGGGGCGTACCAAGCAGAACCGCTATCTGTACGCGCCCGGTGACGACCCCTTCCGGCAGGCCCGCTGGCGCGAGCCGTATCCCGCGGCCCAGCGAGCGGAGTTCCGCGAGCTCGCCGAGCGCGCGCGCCGCAACCACGTCACGCTCGCCTGGGCCGTCGCGCCCGCGCAGGCCATGTGTCTGGCCAAGGACGGCGACGTCAAGGCGCTGACGCGCAAGATCGACGCGATGTGGGCGCTGGGTGTACGCGCCTTCCAGCTGCAGTTCCAGGACGTCAGCTACAGCGAGTGGCACTGCGATCAGGACGCGGACGCCTTCGGCTCGGGCCCCGAGGCGGCGGCCAGGGCGCAGGCGCGCGTGGCGGGCGCGGTGGCGCAGCATCTGGCCGACCGACATCCGGAAGCCGCGCCGCTCTCGCTGATGCCGACGGAGTTCTACCAGGACGGTGCCACCGACTTCCGGCAGGCGCTCGCGAGCGAGCTGGACGGCCGGGTCCAGGTGGCGTGGACGGGTGTCGGGGTGGTGCCGCGCACCATCACAGGCCGCGAACTGGCGGGGGCCCGGGAGACGTTCAAGCATCCGCTGGTCACCATGGACAACTACCCGGTCAACGACTACGCGCAGGACCGGATATTCCTCGGCCCTTACACGGGCCGCGAGCCCGCCGTGGCGACCGGCTCCGTCGCGCTGCTCGCCAACGCCATGGAGCAGGCCTACGCGTCCCGCATACCGCTGTTCACCGCCGCCGACTACGCCTGGAACCCGAAGGGCTACCGCCCCGACGAGTCCTGGCAGGCCGCGATCGACGATCTCGCGGGCGGCGACACGAAGACCCGCGAGGCCATGCGCGCGCTGGCCGGCAATCACGCCTCTTCGATACTCAGCCCCACCGAGTCCGGTTATCTGCAGCCGCTGCTGAAGGAGTTCTGGCGGTCGCGCACGACGACGGACGCGGCGGCCAGGGACCGGGCGGCGGCGTCGCTGCGCGCCGCGTTCACCGTGATGCGCGAGGCCCCGCAGCGGCTGGCACGGCCCGCCGACGGCCGTCTCGACGATGAAGTGCGGCCGTGGCTGGAGCAGTTGGCGCGGTACGGCCGGGCCGGCGAGCTCTCGGTGGACATGCTGCAGGCGCAGGTGCGCGGTGACGGCGCGGCGGCCTGGCGGGACTCGCTGGCTCTGGAGCCGCTGCGTACGGCCATCAGGGCGAGCCGGGCGACGGTCGGCAAGGGCGTACTGAAACCGTTCCTGGACCGGGCCGCGAAGGAGTCGGCGATCTGGACGGGTGCGGACCGCTTCGCGGACACGGCCGGCGAGGACACGGTCCGGCTGGACCGGCCCAGGCCCGTCGCCTCGGTGAACACGATGACCGAACCGTCCGCGGGTGCCACGGGCTCCGGCGGCCGGGTGGAGGCGCATGTCCCGGGCCAGGGCTGGCGCACGCTCGGCCCTCTCTCCGCCGGCGGCTGGACCGAGACCGACGCGAAGGGCCTGCGGGTGGACGCGGTGAGGGTCGTGGCGGACGGGGACGATCCCGTCGCCGTACGGTCCGTGGCGCCCTGGTTCGCCGACGAGCCGCCGGCCGGCCTCGATCTCGTACGCGGCGAGGCGGACGCCGAGATCGGCGGCGGCCCGCAGCGCGCGGGCGTCCGGCTGACCGGGCGGCGACCCGCCGAGGTGCGCGGCGAACTCACCGCGAAGGCTCCGGCCGGCATCAAGGTGAGGGTCCCGAAGCAGACGACGGTGCCGCGCGGGCAGCGTACGACCGTGCCGGTCGAGGTCACCGTCCCGGCGGGCACACCGGCCGGTGAGTACCGGGTGCCACTGTCCTTCGCGGGCCAGGAGCGCACGCTGACGGTGCGTGCTTATCCGCGTACCGGGGGCCCCGACCTCGCACGCACGGCAGGCGCCGCCGCCGCCTCGTCGGGCGACGAGACGGCCGACTTCCCGGCGTCGGCGGCGCTCGACGGCGACCCGAAGACCCGCTGGTCCTCACCCGCCGAGGACGGCGCCTGGTGGCAGCTGGAGCTGAAGCAGCCGGCCCGGGTCGGGCAGGTGGTGCTGCACTGGCAGGACGCGTACGCGACGAAGTACCGCATCCAGGTCTCCGCCGACGGCCGCACGTGGCGCACGGCCGCGACGGTCAAGGACGGCGGGGGCGGGCGCGAGAGCGCGCGTATGGACGCCAGGGACACCCGCTTCATCCGCGTACTGGGCGACGCGCGCGCCACCCAGTACGGGTACTCGCTCTGGTCGGTGGAGGCATACGCCGTCACAGAGTGAACGGCGCCGCCGAGACCTGCCCGGCCCGCCGCCCGGCCGCTCGGCGAGCGAGCACCGTCGACCGTCGACACGCACTCAAGGCGCCCCAGGCCCCTGGCCAGCCCCGGGGGGCCAGCCCGCGGCCCCCACCGCCCGGCGAGCGAGCCGAAGGGGCGCGCGGCTGTCGAAAGGGAGAGCGCGCGGAGGCCGCGAGGGACGAGCGGTCGAGCACGGTCGACCGTCGACAGACGCTCAAGGCGCCCCGGAGGCGAGCCGAGCCCCAAAAAAGAAGGGGCGCCCCGGAGGCGAGCCGAGCCCCAAAAAAAGAGGGACCTCAGGCAGAGATGCCGTCGATCCGGGCCATCGCGTCGTCCGCGCCGTACGGCTGCAGATATGGCAGCCAGCGCGGGTCCCTATGCCCGGTCCCGATGATGCGCCACGCGAGCCCGCTCGGCGGAGCGGGATGCTGGTGCAGCCGCCACCCCAGCTCCCGCAGATGCCGGTCCGCCTTGACATGGTTGCAGCGGCGGCAGGCCGCCACCACGTTGTCCCAGGCGTGCTGTCCGCCACGGCTGCGCGGAATGACATGGTCGACGCTGGTTGCGACGCCACCGCAGTACATACAGCGCCCGCCGTCGCGGGCGAAGAGTGCTTTGCGGGTAAGCGGAACGGGCCCCCGGTAGGGGACCCGCACGAACCGCTTCAGCCGTACGACGCTGGGTGCGGCGATGACACGGGTCGCGCTGTGCATGAAGGCGCCGGATTCCTCGAGGCAGAGGGCCTTGTTCTCCAGTACGAGGATGAGCGCGCGGCGAAGCGGTACGACGCCGAGGGGCTCGTACGACGCATTGAGGACCAGAACGTGCGGCACGGTGGATGCCTCCTTGTACGCCGGCGGCGCGTGGCTCGCGCCGGGACGATCTGCTCTTCAGTGTCTCCTCATGCCAGGTCCGAGCGCCACCACGTGCGGGTAACGGGCTCGAAGTGTTTTGCAGCACACCCGCTTCATCCCCAGGTGAGCCTCGTCTCTCCCTCGAACACCGCGCCCGAGCACACCGGATGCCCCGTTAGGGTGGTTGGTCTGCCACCCGCTATGCCTGGAGGTTCCGCTCGTGTCCTGGTCCGTCCTATTGGCCGCCGATCCGTCATCCGAGCCCGGCTCGCTCGACGAGGCCGCCAAGCAGGCAGGAGACGCCGCAGGCTGGGTGGAGCAGAACTGGTCCACCTGGCTGAACACCAGTCTGCGCATCGCGCTGATCCTGGTGGTCGCGCTGGTGCTGCGCATGTTGCTGCGCCGCGCCCTCACCAAGCTGATAGAGCGGATGAACCGCTCCGCCCAGGCGGTGGAGGGCACGGCTCTCGGGGGCCTGCTGGTCAACGCCGAGCGCCGCCGTCAGCGCTCGGAGGCCATCGGATCCGTACTCCGCTCGGTCTCGTCCTTTGTGATTCTCGGCACCGCGGGCCTGATGATCCTCGGCGCCTTCAAGATCGACCTGGCCCCGCTGCTCGCCTCCGCCGGTGTCGCGGGCGTCGCGATCGGCTTCGGCGCGCGCAACCTGGTCACCGACTTCCTCTCGGGCGTCTTCATGATCATGGAGGACCAGTACGGAGTCGGGGACAGCATCGACGCGGGCGTCGCCTCCGGCGAGGTGATCGAGGTGGGCCTGCGCGTCACCAAGCTGCGCGGCGACAACGGTGAGATCTGGTACGTCCGCAACGGCGAGATCAAGCGCATCGGCAACCTCAGCCAGGGCTGGGCGACGGCCTCGGTCGACGTCATGGTCCGCTCCTCGGAGAACCTGGACCATGTCAACTCGGTGATCAGCGAGGTCGCGGACGATCTGGCGAAGGCCGAGCCGTGGAACGAGCGGCTGTGGGGCCCGGTGGAGACGCTGGGTCTGAACGAGGTGCTGCTGGACTCGATGACGGTGCGGGTCGCGGCGAAGACGATGCCGGGCAAGGCACTGGGCGTGGAGCGGGAGCTGCGCCGGCGGATCAAGCAGGCCTTCGACAAGGCGGGCATCCGCATCGTGGGCGGCCTGCCGCCGGTGCCGGAGGAGGCCGCGCCGGCAGACCCGACGGCGGGGATGGCGGCGCCTTCGGCGTACGGGTCGGCGACCTCGCCGCAGTCACTGGCGGCGACGCCGCTGGCGCCTCCGACGAGCGTGGCCAAGTAGAACTACGCACAGGAACGGGCGCCCGGGCCGCTACCGCCGGGGCGCCCGTTCCGTGCGTATCGCTGTCTGTCGGCCTCTGCCTGCTGCTTCCGCCTGCTCAGCGGACCCAGCTCTTGAGCGGCTCGGTATCCAGAGAACGGGCTGGAAAGAGAGCCGGCTCGTCTTCACCACTGGCGGCCCGCTCGATCCTGCCAACCTCACCCGGCGCTTAGGTCGACTCCTCGACCGAGCAGGGCTACGCCGCATCCGCTTCCACGACCTACGGCACTCCACTGCCACCCTGCTCCTGGAGCAAGGCATCAACCTCGTCGTCATCAAGGAAACTCCTCGGCCACGCCCACATCGGCGTCACCGCATTCGGTATACGCCCACGTCCGACTCCGCCTCCAGCGCGACGCCATCGACCTGCTCGGCAACGCCCTCCGCAACCCCGCCAAGATCACCAGCGGGCCCGACGACAGCGGCGAACCACCCCTGTGCGCCACACCCGTCCGCTGACGTTGCCGTCAACTACTGCCGTCAAGACCCACTGAAAGCCCACCAGGATTACCTGGTGGGCTTTCAGATTTGCACTCACGACACTAGAAACCGGGTAGCGCTACCGCAGCGTCAATTGCATGCCGAAACTCTCTCAGAACACCCAATCAGAGACTCTTCTCAGATCTGGCTGCTGCGCGCACAAGGATCACGATCCTTGCCGGAGAATCTCCAGTTCACGAGTCGGGAAGGCGATTCCACTCCACGCTCTTGAATATGCGGCAGTACTGCCGCACCGAACCAGCACGTCGTCAGCCATGACTACCACGCTGCGAATAAATGCACGGACGTCAACTCGACCGCGCCATCGCAGAATGCCACCGCTCCAGCGGCGGGACTCTGATTCCATGTCCGCGAATTGGACGACCTGCAAGTATGCGTCTTCGTCCGCTCCCGTAAAGAACAGGAAGGTACCCGCGGGCTCGGCAGGAAGGAAGGCTGTTGCCGAGCTTGACCCCAGGCTAAGGTCGATGGCCGCTTGCACCACAGAACCGAGACCATCTCCAACGTATGTGGTGTGTACTTCGATGGTCTCTCGCGGAAAGTGTAGAACGAGGTCGGCCGAGCCGGTCCGCACCATCTTCCAATGCAGAGAAAATTGCTCCATTGCCATCACCTTGGATAGGCGGTACGTAGAGATCCGTCTGGATTGAGTATCACTTCGACGCTAGTCTCACCTCGCGACCCAACGGGGTAGTCGAAATCGTGTGTGTGCATTGTCCCGTCACGAGGGCGCCCAGCTGCATCGGGAGTATTTCGCCTCCCCGGCGTTTTTGAGGCATCCTCAATCAACTCTCCAATTTCATCCAGATCCATATAATTGGAGAAAGTTGTGTTTCCTTGCGTCACTCCTGGACTTCCATCTACGTGCTCATCCAGCACGTGTTGCCAGCCATCCCCATCAAAGAGATTGCAGTTGCTGTTGTGAACGAGTACTGGAGTCTTGCCCGCCAGCACATAGTACGTGTGTAGGTCGTCGACGGTGAGGTTGTAGGTGCGGGCGCGCTTTGCAAAGGCGCGGTTGGCCTGCACCGTTGCGCGAGATCCATCGACCGTGAGCAGCGTCATGCCCGATCGGAGCTGACCAGCCTGCACCCACTTCTTTTCGGAGGGGGACCAGAAGGGGTGCTCGTGTGTGGCTGTGAGCTTCTCGTCGCCCTCGTCTGTCGCGATGGTCAGTTCGTTGAAGAACTTGTCGTCCTCGGTGACGATGAGGCGAGTGACTTTACGCTTGCCGGTTTCACCGGATTCAGGGTCTGTGGCCAGGACCTCGTCACCCTGCTTGACGTCCTCGATGTCCTTGGCCGTGCCGTCCGCCATGAGAACATCGGTACCTGCCAGGAAACACTTGCAGCCCACCGGCTTGGGAGCCGCCCCCTTTCCCGCCCCCTTTCCCGCTCCGTTAACAGCATCCTCGACAACACTGACAGCCCCTTGGGCCGCCTTCGCCGCAAACTTCAACTTGGCAGCAAAGGCCAGGTCTATGCCAAATTGCAAACAGGCCCTGGCGTCACCCGATTTGCAGGCTTCGAAGGAATCCAGCCCGATGAATTCCTTCCCTCTGGCGGACAGCCAAGCGACCCCATCCGGTACGGGGTCGCCGTGATAGACGTACTTCTCGTCTATCGCGGAGCCATATCCCGTGCCACCAGCCGTACTGCAGCCGGTGTATCCGCACCGATAGTCAGCTGCAGGAGTGCCTACGTCCGTAGAGGCCGTTCCGCCGGTGCTGCCCGACGCTGTTCCACTACTGGTCGCGGGGTTATCCGGAATTACGTAATTCTTGCCAGGTATAGCGGACGCACAGCCTGAACCGTGCGGATCACGCCCTGAACACAGTCCACTCGGGTCGCTGACAGTTGCAGGGTTATTCTCCACATAGGTGTAGCCGTTGAGGGATTGGTGCTTATTGGCCTCGAACATGGGGTCGACGCTGATGAACTGGCCGATGCCTGGGTCGTATTCGCGGGCGCCGATGTGGGTGAGGCCCGTTTTCGAGTCGGCCGGCTTGCCGAGGAAGGCCTTGTCGTCCGGCCACGTGGCCGGTGCGGTGCCGCGGGGAGCGCCGAAGGGGGTGGTGTAGCGCTTGGTGACCGTCATGGTCGTGGCGTCGAGGGCGAGGCTTGAGGTGCCGTGGTGGTCACCTGCCAGGAAGGTGAGCTTGCTGCCGGTGACGCCTGCCGTTGCGGTACGCAGGGCGATGGTCTGGCCTGCGGCGGTGTAGTAGCGGGTGCCGGTCAGGGTCTTTGTGGTGGCCTTGGTGGTGAGGCGGATTTCGGTGCCGCCGAGGTAGAGGACGGTGTCGCCGTCGGCGGTGGTGTTGCGGCGGATCAGGAGTTCGCCGGACGCGTCGTAGAGATAGCTCGTACCGGTGGCGGGCTTGGCGCCGGCTGCGGGTTCGCTGCTGCCGACGAGCTTGCCTTCGGTGTTCCAGATCAGACTCTGCTGGGCCTGGGTTCCGGGGCGGCTGGTGGTGTTGCCCGCTGGGTCGTAGACGTAGGTGGCGGCCTTGGCGCCGGTGGTCTTGGCAAGCGGGTGCGGCTGTCCTGTCGGGGTGCCGTAGGTGTAGTCGGTGGTCTTGTCGCCCGAGGTGGTGTGCTGAGTCTCGGACTTGCGCTGCCCGGCGGCGTTGTAGGTATAGCTGGACCAGTAGGGGGCTGCGCCATCGAGGTTCGCAGTCGTGCGGCCGCCGGCGGCACAGTCGGCGGTCTTCGGGGTCCATGCCTCGGTCAGGCGGCGGTGGCCGTCGTAGGTGAAGCACTGGTTGTCGGTCTTGCCGGTACCGCCCAGGGTGCTGCTGTCGAAGATCTTCGTGACATTGCCCGCCTGGTCCTGCGTAAAGGCCAGATCCTGCAGGCGGTATCCGTGGATGTCGGAGTTGACGAAGGAGTTCTTCAGACGGCGAGTGCCCGACTCGTAGGCGTAGTTGAGGTAGAGCTTCTTGGTGGACGTCGGGTCGGTGGCGAGGTCAAGGCGCATCAGGTCGCCGAGCGGGGAGTAGAAGCCGCCTTGGAGAAGGCCTTTGGACGTCTGCTGCAGGCCGACGCCGGTGAAGTTGTAGGTGTTCTCCACGACCTCGGATGGCAGACCCGCGACGGCCGGGCTGGTGGATGAAGCGATGGTGCCGTCGAGGAAGTAACTGGTGGAGAAGGACAGGGTCTGCGGGACGCCGGCGGCCACCAGGGGTTCCTTGGTGCTGTCGGGGAGGATCAGCTGGCTTCCGGTGACCTGATAGAGGTTGTCGTAGCCGGTGACCTTGCTGGTGTAGGCCTTGCCGGTCAGGCCCCCGTCGTAGCGGACAGCGGTGTCCTGCTGGCCCTTCCTGAGTGTGTCGAACGTCCAGGCGGCGAGCTTGGTTGCGTCCGTCTTGGTGCCGTCCCACAGGCCGGTCCTGCGGCCGAGAATGTCGTACTCGGAGACGAGTGTCTTGCTGCGGGCCACGTCAGTGGTGCTGATGGCCTGGTCGAGTTCATTGAAGGCCGTGGTCGATTTGCCCTTGTCCGGGTCAGTCTCTTCGATGGGGCGGCCGAACAGGTCGTAGCTGTATGTCCACTTGGCCTGGTCGGGGCCGGTGACGGTCTCCTGCTGGCCGGCCGGGGTGTAGGTGAAGGTGGTCTTGGTGACGTCGCTGCCGGTGGGCTGCGTGCCGCCGTATTCACGGCGTTCGGTGGTCTGGCCCAGGGCGTTGGTGACCACTGCGGTGGCCTGGCCGCCGGACGGAGCGCTGCTGGCGACGGTGTCGCCGGTATAGGTGGTGTCGGTGGTCCAGAGCGGGACGTTGTAGCTCTGGGTGACGGTGGTGGTCGGGCGGGCTGCGCCGTCGTAGGTGGTGACGGTCTCCATGGGGGCCTGGCCGCCGTCGATCTCGACCATGGTGCCGGACGGGTTGGTGGCGTTGGCCCAGATGTCGCTAGAGGCCTTCACCGCAAGTCCGCGCTCGTCATAGACGGTCTGCGCGATGACGCTGCCACCGGACGGCGAAGGCGTCTGGACCTGGCGCGGGCGCAGGAGCGAGTCGAAGATCTCGTACGTGGTGTTGTAGCCGGAGCCGTTACCGCGGGCCGTGGCGGTCGACACCCACGGCAGGCCTGAGGCTGTGATGCTGTAGTTGTAGATGTAGTTGGCCGGTGCGTTCAGCAGTCTGAGGCGGTTGGGCAGCCACACGCTGCTGACCCGGCCGAGCGCGTCATACGTCGACTCAGTGACCTTGTTATTCGGGTCGGTGACCTTCGTGGCAGCGCTGGTGGCGAAGTCGACCAGCGTGGTGGTCTTGTAGAGCTTGGCATCCTCCACCGAGGACGATGTCAGCGGCCCGGCCGCCACCGGGTTGTAGGTCATCTTCGCGGTGGTGGTGTCGTCAATGTCCTTGACCGTCAGCAGACGGCCCAAGACGTCGTAAGTCGTGGTGGCCACCTTCTGCCAGACCGGCTGATCGTCCGTGCCGTATCCCTTGGCGCGGCCCGTCCACAGCGGCTCGCCCTTGGTCGGCGTCTGCGTGGCCGTCCAAGTGGTGGTGTCGTAGGCGATGGCGGTGTCGGAGATGACATCACCAGGGCGCTTCGCATCAGCGGGAAGGTCGAGCTGGGCGTCCGTAGTCCCACATGGCTTGCCTACCGTGCGGGTGCGGGAGGCCAGGGAGTTGATACCTAGCGCGTCATTGCGGGCGTACCAGGTGCGGGTGCACGTCTCGTCGCCGCTGACTGCGTCGTCGCCCTTGTCCTCGGCCGTGTCGGCCATGCCATACGCGTCGAACGTGGTCGCCGTGGAGCGCACCCGATCGTGCGGGGTACCGCCGCCCGTGACATTGGTGCGGGCGTGACTTGCGCCGGTGCGGACGTAGTACGCCTCAGTGTCGGCATAGGACTTGTGCTGAGTCGCGGTGCGCTTCGACCAGGGATCGTTGATGCTGCCGGAGACTTCCTGAGCTCCGTTGTAGGTGACGCTCTCACGGGTGAACCCGGCGTACTGGTCGGCATCAGTGATCCCCGCAGCCTTGATGCCCCCGGCTGTGACGCTCTTGCGCTGGTCCGGGTCGGGGGTCTTGCCATCCGCTCCGAGGACGCGGTCGCCGTTCATGCCGCGCATGTAGACGTTGACCGTCTTGGACTGGGTCTTGCCCGGCAGACCGGTGACGTGAGTGACCTTTTCGAAGCCGCGCCAGATCGACCAGGTGCGTTCCTTCTCCTTGGTGAACGGGTCGTCGTTGTAGTGCCAGGCCCCGCCGCCGGAGTAGGTGTAGGTGTGCTGCACGGCTAGTGCGCCGCCGTACGCGTCCTTGGTGGAGACGACCTCGACCGGGTACTTGTGGAACCAGTCCAGGACCGGGTCCTTCTCGCCGTTCGGGGACCAGTACACCGGGTAGCAGCGGCGGGTGTTGGTGTCCACCTTGGGCATGGTCTGCCCGGCCAGGCAGTCGGCCTGCATGTAGCTGACGGTGGTCTGCGCGCCGGCCTCGGAGGTGATGGCCTTCAGGCGGGGCTTGGTCAGAGGCAGGATGTCGTCGGTGGCGCCGTCAACCCGGTTGGGGCGGGACTCGTGGTCGAACTTGACCGGGTCGAGCTCGAGGTCGGTGCCGCGCTTGCCGGTGTGCCGGATTTCGTCCAGCCACAGCGTCTGGTCGGTGGAGTCGCCGGTGTCACCGGGGTCGAGGTACTGCTGCTTCAGCTCCCAGGCATCCACGGACGCGAAACCGGGGGTGGCGGCGGCCGCATCCCACGCCTGGGTGGCGATGCCGGTCATCCGCTTGCGGGTGTAGAAGGAGGGGCCAACATTGCCGGTGCACTTCTCACCGGCCTTGCACTCCGCGTCGAACGGCACATCGGGCCAGTTGTCGCGGGTCGCGTCGGTCAGGGAGCCGCAGTCCCCGGTGATGCAGCGCTCGGCGTAGCCGAAGGCGACCTTGTTCGACGCGGCCGGGGTGGCCGTGAACAGGGCGTCTGCGCGCTGCCCGTAGCGGATCTCCTGAAGGTAGCCGCCGCGGGTGTAGGCGGTGCCGTTGTTGTCGTCGCCGAGCATGTCGTAGTGGTTTTGCTCGGCGACGTACCAGTAGGACATGGCGTTTTGGTGGGTGTCTTCGACGTAGTCGAGGTTCCACCGCCAGGCCTGTGTCTTGGACCGGCCGGAGAAGCTGGTGCCGTCGGCGTAACCGGGCTCACCCGCATCGTCGCCGAAGACCGGAACGGTCCACACCGAGTTGGTGCGGTCGTTCGCTCCCGCGCCGGCGAGCTTGTTGAGGCCGAAGACGTACTTCGTGCCGTCGCCGGTGGTGACGGTCCAGTGCTCGCCGTTGTCGTCGCCGTTGTCCGCCCCGGTGGCAACGGTCACCGTGGAGGCGTCGTCGTTCTTCAGCCGCCACTTACCGGTGGTGTCGTCCTTGACGAGCTCGGTGGCCTTGCCGTTGAGGACCAGGGAGGCGTTGTCGTACTTCCAGCACAGATCGAACTTGTCACTCTGGCCATCGTCGTCACAGGAGCCGTACTTGCGCTCGACGTAGGACGAGGTGATGTCGAAGCCCTCGCCGATTACCGTGCCCTGGTTGTTCGTGGACGCGGTTCGCCCATCGACGCTGCCGGAGTCGTAGGAGATCTTCAGGTCCGGCTTGGGGCCGGCCGCGGACGGCGGAACGCGCAGCGGGTAGGACCAGGTGAACGTGCCGGAGGAGCCGCCCGCCTCCCAGGTGGAGGACGCAGCGAGCGGGGTGGCCTTGTAGTCGCCGCCCCCGGACTTGGTGCCTGCCGCGAGCGCGAGAACCATCGTCTCGCCGACACGGGCCGTGGGCCGGCCCGAGGAGACAGCAGCCGGTTTGAAGGCCAGGGGCGCTTCGAGGCTGTTGTTCTTGCGCTGGTTGGTGAATCCCAGCGGGGTGCGGGTGCGGCACTTCGCTGCGGTCGGTGTGGTCAGTGCGCAGCTGGGCAGGCGCAGCGCCTGCAGGCGCCCGGCCCAGTCCCCGCCGTAGGCGGAGGCGAACGCCTGGTAGTTGATGCCGAGTTCGGCCGAGCCGCCGGTGAGCGGGCCGGTGGCGGTCAGCACCACGCCCTTCACGCCAAGCGCCGTAGCCTGCTTCTGGTCCAGAACCTTGACCACTACCGAGCCGGCGACCGGGGGCCTTCGCTTGCTCGTGCTTTTTCCCTTGGCAGGCTTCGGGTGGCCGAGGGTGACCGGCAGCTTGCCCGGGGCGGCTTTCGCCACACCCGTGGTGGTCAGCGTCAGGGTGGACTGTCCGGCCGATGGCCAGGTGACGGTCTTCGCCCGGTCTTTCTTCGCGCGGGCGATCTCTTCCTTGTCGGCGGCCGCGGCCTTCTTCACGACTGCGGCGGTCTTCGTATCCACCTTCGCGGTGAACGGCGACACCTTGACCGACTTGAACTTCGGCAGGGCCGACGGGCCCAGCGGATCCGGATCAGCAGCCCACGCGATCGGCGTCAGCAGGCCCGGCACCATCGCGAACCCGACAATCGCGGCGAGCCGCCGCGTCCACCCTCTCCTCGCGCCGGACGCGCGTGCGCCCGTGCGGCAAGCCCTACCGAAGTTCGTCATGTCCCGCCCCTGGTGTGTGCGGCCCGTCCGGGCCGCGGCTTATGCCCCGGCCGGAGGCCGGGTTCATGCATGTGTTTGGGGCAGGCCCGGGCGCTCATACGGGCCCGGACCTGCACTACTACGTGAGCGCTAGGCGCCAGATTCCTGCGTCTGGGCTTTGACCTGGGCGCCGGACATGGCACCGGTCCAGACCCGGAGCTTCTGCAGCGCACCGGGCAGGTAATGGGCTGTAGTGCCCCCGGTGGTGCCCCGGCCGGCCGACAGCTCACCTGTCCCCTGCTGTGCGGCGGTGAAGGAGTTCGTATCGCCCGAGTCGGTCATTGGCTCAGCTCCGATGAACAGACGCAGCTCGCCATATTTCTCGGTTTTTACCTCAGTTCTGCGGGCTTGTGCGTCGAAGACAGCGGTGACATCGACGGGCGCGCCTGTCGAGTCAGCGAAGCCATTGAGCTGTGCGACCTCGGCGGACTGGACCACCTGGCCAGTGCCGTCAACGGCGGTGCGAGTGAACTTCCACTGGTAGGCGTCGTCGGCGAGTTTCACGACCCATAGGGCCCAGGAGGATTCCCCGCCGGTGCGCTGTCCGGCGACCTGTGCCTGGTAGCCGACCGGCTTCGCCTGAAGGTTGAGCTTGTTCAGGCTGACCTTGGCGGAGACGGTGAACGAACCGGTCTCGTCCACCACTGGGCCGGTCGTGGCTGCGTAGCCGGTGGTGCCGTTGAGGACAATGCCTTGCTCATCGTCCCGCGTGGCGCCGCCGGCCAGTGTCAGGTTCGACCTCTGGTACAGCGAGGAGTCCTGAACCGCGGTGCCGGTGGCGCCGGTTGCATCCCAGGAGGCCGCGAGGGCGGTGGCCGGCTCGCTGTTCTCGGTCAGGTTCGCCTCGTCCGCGATGAGCGGCCGCCCCTGGGCCCGCTGCCACACCGCCAACTCGTCGATGCGGCCCATGAAGTACTCACCGGCCTTGGAACCGCCGACCCGCATGTCCCCCGATGAGGTCCACGGCGTGTAGGAGGCATTCTCCTTTGCCAGAACGACTCCCGTTTCGAGCCCTTGAGGGCGACCGTTGACGAACAACTGGATGGTGTCGTTCGTCTTGTCCTGGTCGCCCTTGGTGTCGAACACGCCGGTCAGATGCGTCCACACCTTGGTGGGCGGGTTCGCCGTATCGGCGAGTGCACTGACGTAGACCGAGGTGGCGGAGTCGGCCGCGGCCCGGTTGAACACCCATTTCTTCTCAGAGCCCGAATAGAAAAGGTTGAACGCCGCCCAGTTGTAGGTGCCCGGAGCGGAAGCAACCACCCGCGTCTTGTTCGCATCAGTCAGCATGACCCATGCCGAAACTGTGAACGACTTGGCGGTGTCGACGGGGGCGCCGCCCTGGGTCGAGGCATAGCCGATCTGCTGCGCGGGATCCGTGACGTCGTCATTCAGGCGCAACGAATGGTCATCGATGCCGCGGCGACCCTCAAGCCCCCAGGTTGCGGCCTTGCCCGCCTGCTGGTGCAGCTCAATGGGATGACGAATGGTGCCGTCGGTCGCGCTGTCAGTCGGGTTGTTGAAGTGCCAGCGTCCGACGGCGCCGTCCGGCTGGTCCACCATGAACGTGAACGTCGAGGCTGGGCCGTACCGGTTGCGGACATCCTTGGCCTGCACGGTGAGCACCGTGGTGCCCGCTACAGGCGGCGTCACATCGTTGACGGTGACGACGTCCCCGCTCGAGTCGAACGAGGCCACCTCTGTGGCGCCCCCCTTGGTGGACAGGGACCAGCTGTAGCCGGTGATGTCCGGGTCGCTCGTGTCACTCGCATCTTCGGGATTGGGTTTGAACGTGAAGGAACCGGCCTTGCCCGGCTCGCCGCAGCCCACGTCCGCACACGCCGCGTTGTACGGCGCGCCCGGCTCGATCACGGGTGCCTCGGGCGTGTCAAGGTCGATCTTGAAGTAGCACCAGTGGGAGTAACCCGAGGAGATCGCTGTGGTGACACCCTCGTAGGTCCAGAATGACTGGGTGAGCACTTTGAAGCGGTACAGCGTGGCGTCGGCGCCTCCGGCCAGGCTCACCTTCTCCAAGTCGCCGTTGATGTCGTAACCCGCGGTCGGTTGGTTGACCTGCCAGTGGTCGACAAAGCCGGTTGGCGTCTTCTTCTGCACGAAGAAGTGGGAACGCAGCGATCCCTTCTCCGCATCGCCGTTCGGCGTCTGCAGGGTTCGGACCCTGCCCTGCAGTGTGGGATCCACACGCGTGGCGATGTCGGGGGCGTTCGCGTCAACGGAGCAGTGTGCAATCGCGCCGTCTCCCGGAATCGCGCCGACGTTGATCGGATATCCGGGCTTGAGGACATAGACGACCTGCAGTTCCGCGTTCTCCTTGAACCGCTTCCAGGCGTCCGGGTCATTCTCGTTCTTGGCGCGCAGCATCAGCGTCAGCCGGGAGAAGTTGCCGTCGGCGAACGAGCGGACCGTCTTGGTCAGGTTCTCGTCCGGCTCACTCGCACTGTCGTTGAACTCGACCCACGAATCGGGCTGGGCGGGCGAGCAGTTGTCGCCCCGGCCCGCCGAAACGCTCCGGTCGCCCATCAAGTCAAGCTGCGTAGGGCCCGGCCAGCGCGTAGCGCTGGAGATGTTGTTCGTGCGCCACAGGTCCACATCATGCGCACTGCACGAGAACGACCACGTCTCATACGCACGGAAGGTGGCATCGATGACGTACTTGCCGGACAGCTGGGCCGGGGAGAACTCGAAGTACATGCGGTTGGTGTAGTCCGTGCCGCAGTACCACGGGCCCAGGTGACTGCAGTTGCCAACACCAAGGTCCCCGTCGAAGTCCCAGAAATGGTCCCCGTCCGAGGACAGCACCGTCTTCTCCGAGACGCCCAGTCCGAAGGAGGGGTCGATGTACACCGGGTAGACAGTGCCCTTGCCGCGCAGCAGCGTCAGGTTCGGCTCAACCGCGACCGCGCCGTCCTCGACCTGCACGGGGAGTTCCGCACTGGCATCGTCGTGGTCCGGCCGGGCGGCCTCCGGATCCCCGTCCACCGCGGCGGCCGGCTCATCCGCCGGCTCCGTACGGAGCATCTGCGGCTGCGCCCCGGCACCCGCGGTATCACCCGTAGAGTCCCACATCAGGCCGGCCGGGCCGGTGAGCACGTTGTTGCCGTCGCCGTCCACGGCGCGCAGTCCCCCACCCGCACCCGACAGGATGTCCAGCTTCTCCCCCGACGCGGTGAGCTTGACCTTCTCCAGATCAGAGCTGGCCGCGGCCTCAGCGGACTTGACCACCAGCACCTCGCGGTAACCGGTGGCCGTCGCCGTCAGCTGCAGGTCGACGCCCTTGAACACCTCGGGATAGGTCGCAGTCGCCCCGTCCAGCGTCGGCGCCGGCAGCGCCTGCGGCCAGCCCAGCTCGACCGCACCCTTCGACGTGGCCAGCCGGATCAGGTCCCTGCCGCTGCCGCCACCGGCGAACGACAAGTCCACCACGGCAGCCTTCGGACCCACCGTGCCATCCGCACGCCGAACCAGCGTCACATCGACATCGCGCCAGGAGCCGTCGTCGCCCTTGACCCGCTGAGGCGTCGTTGACTGCGTCAGTGTGAACGTACCGTCCGGATTCGCTTCGGTCTTGGTGTACTCGGTGCGCTCCTCGACGACCTCAACCGGCTCGCCCAAGGCTGCAGCACGCGCAAGTGCATCCTGCGGCTTGGCAGCTGCCTGGTTCTCCAGGGCTGACGGCACGGCCGCCTGCGCCACAGCAGGCAGGAGACCCACCGCCAACGCACCGGCGGCAACAGCCCCACCCGCTCTGCGGCGCACACTGCGCCACATCCCACCGTTCACAACCCCACCCCAGGTCTTACATGGCTCCTACATAAGCTCGCCAAATATGGGGTTCCGCAGCTGACGCGTCAACAGTGTGCAAGATCACACCGCGAACAACAGCTGAAGATAGGCGACATACGGCCCCCGGAGACGCATGGCCGTCAACACGCCTTGGGCCAGCTCTTGAACCCTTTGGTCACCCGTCATGAAGCCAGCGGTGGCGGACTCCCGATGTACAACCGGGTTGCTCCCTGACGGGCAGCCACCCGCCCCCGCGGGCAGTCTCGCCCAGCCCCGCTCTTCCCGATCACGCCCACACCTGGCGTCACGTCAGATCGGACTACTACACGTTTGTGTACTCCTGGGCGCGCCGGCATCACGACTCCCTCATGGCTCGCGTTCTTCAGTCATGCCAGGACAGAGACGTGCCGACATCGGCCGCAGACGCTTCATCCGTGTGGCCGGAGGCACCGTCGCCGGTGCCGCCGTGGCGGGCGGGGGGACCTTCACCGCCATGGCCGCCGGGGTGTTCAACACCCCCGAGGCGGACCTCTTCGGCGGGATGCCGAGGTCGCTCGCGCTGAGCCTCCCGGGGGTACCGGGCGCACCGGGCGGCGATCAGCTGCCGCCTGCGCCGCCACCCCTGCCGCCGCTGCCGGATCAGCTCGCCGAGGGCACTCTCTCCAGGCCCGGCGCCCTGGTGGACATTCCGTACGCCGATGAGCCGGTGAACCCGCAGGCCGTCGAGAACTCCGTACCGACGGTCCTGCCTTTCCAGTTCAACAAGTCCGCCTTCAGGTGCGTCACCGACCTGCCCGAGGCGCTGCGGCCGTGGCGGGACCGTCCGACGGCCTGGGCCAATGTCACGCCCGACAACAACCACACCTATCTCGACTCCAAGGGCGTCATCCAGTACCGGCCCAACAGGACCGCGGCCGGATACGACCAGCCCGTCACCCAGATCCAGTTCGGTCTGGGCTGTCTCACCGGCTACCGCATCGACAAGGACCCCGCCCGCAGGGCTCTGTTCCTCAAGCGCGCCAAGGCGCAGGCGGACCGTCTGATCGAGAAGCGGGTGGAGGCTCGCGGCGCCTGGTACTTCCCGTACCCCTTCAACTTCGCGCACCCGACGCACAGCGGCGTCGTCTACAAGGCGCCCTGGTACTCCGGCATGGCGCAGGGTGAGGCGATCAGTCTCTTCATCCAGCTCTCCCAGCTCCACGGGATCACCGAGGAGGAGCGCACGACCTACCGGGCGGCCGCCGACGGTGCCTTCGCCTCGATGCTGCGCGCCGACGACGCCAAGCCGTGGGCGGTGAACAGGGACAAGAACGGGTACCTGTGGATCCAGGAGTACCCGATCAACGCCCCGGGCACCTCGGACTACACCTACAACGGCATGATCTTCGCCATGTTCGGGCTCTGGGACTACTTCCAGGCGACCGTCAATCCGCTGGCGGAGCAGCTGTACGACGGTTCGCTCACCACGATCCGTGATCACTTCCCCCGGCTGCGCAACGCCCGCTGGTACTCGTACTACTGCGACACTCACCGCATTCCGGCGCCGACGTACCACCAGCACCACATCAACCTTCTGCGGCAGCTGCATTGGCAGACCGGCAGCCCCACCATCGCCAACCGGCACGACCAACTGATCGACGACTTCCCGGCGTACGGCCTGCGCTCGGGGTCCGTCGCGGCCATCGCCGCAGGCACGCACACCCTGTACGCGCTCGACACCCTCGGCGCGGCGGGCAGCTTCGGCTGGTCCGCCTCGAAGGCCGACAGGCAGCTGGCCACGAAGAAGGTGACCTTCGCCAAGGCCACCCAGGCTCCGGTCAACGTACGCCGCCGCATCATGGGCCGCGGCATCTACTACCGGATCAACGCCGGTTCGTACGCCGGCTGGTGGATCGGCGAGGCGTTCCCGAAGGTCTTCCTGCGCGGTGAGTACGTCTCCACGACCTACCGCCCGCAGCGCAACGCGACCTTCCCCGCAGGCGTGGAGATCACCTGCGTCAAGTTCGGCGCGAACGGGACCACCGGCTCCACCAAGACCGTGAAGTTCGCCAAGGAGTCCAACGCCCCCTTCGACCGCAGAGCCGTCGTGAACGGCAGGCCCATGGTCCGGATCACCGCCGGTGGACTGAACGGATACTGGGCACCCACCGCGCAGGTGCTCACCGACGGGCGCTGACACCGGCCGCAGACCTGCCGCAGACTGCAGACGCTCGGCGCCTCCGCAGGTAACGCTTTGGTTGCCTCGGAGGCGCTGGCCATTGACGCCCGGCTGACGTGCGGCTTACTTTTCCTCTCACTGGTTAGGAAACTTTCCTAACAGTGCAGCGGGGAAGTCCGCAGTCGAAAGGCAGGTGCATCCGTCGTGGCCGGAACCACACCCGGAACCACACCCGGTACACCGCGCGTACTCCGCGCCATGAACGATCGGGCCGCACTCGACCTGCTGCTCGAGCACGGGCCCCTGTCACGTACGAAGATAGGGAAACTTACCGGCCTCTCCAAGCCCACCGCATCCCAACTGCTGGCGCGGCTCGAGTCCGCCGGGCTCGTCGTCGCCACCGGGACCACCGAAGGCCGGCCCGGGCCCAACGCCCAGCTGTACGCCGTCAACGCGCGGGCCGCCTTCGCCGGCGGGCTCGATGTGACCCCGCACCGGATCCGCGCCGCCGTCGCCGACATCACCGGCGCCACCGTCGGCGAGTTCGAGCTGCCGACCCCGGGGCGGCGAGCCGAGAGCGTCGTACGCCAGGTCACCGAGGCGCTCGACGGGGCCGTGAAGGCCGCCGGGCTCACCCGCTCCGAGGTGCACCGGCTGGTCATCGGCACACCAGGCGCCTTCGACCCGTCCACCGGGCGGCTGCGGTACGCATCCCATCTCCCCGGCTGGCACTCCCCCACCCTCCTCGACGAACTGGCCGCGGTGCTGCCGATGCCCGTCGAGTACGAGAACGACGTCAACCTCGTCGCGGTCGCCGAGCAGCGCCTGGGCGCCGCGCACGGTCATCAGAACTTTGTGCTGCTGTGGAACGAGGAGGGCCTCGGCGCCGCCCTCGTCATCGGCGGCCGGCTGCACCGCGGCTTCACCGGTGGTGCCGGTGAGGTCGGGTTCCTGCCGGTGCCCGGCACCCCTCTGGTGCGGCAGGTGACCAAGGCGAACAGCGGTGGTTTCCAGGAACTCGCCGGTGCGCAGGCGCTGCCCCGGCTGGCGCGCGAGCTCGGTGTGGACGGCGTCGCGCACGGTCCGCACGCCGAGGTCGCCACCGAGCTGGTCTCCCGGGCCGCCGGTGCCGAATCGGGGCCGTACCGGCAGCTCCTCGACGCCTACGCGACCGGTCTCGCCACCGGTCTCGCCTCCATGGTCGCCGTACTCGACCCCGAACTCGTCGTCCTGTCCGGCGAGGTGATCGCCGCAGGCGGGGAGCCTCTGCGCGCACGCGTACAGGCAGAGCTCACCGAACTGGCCGCATCCCGGCCCCGTCTCGTACTCGGTTCGGTACGGGAACACCCGGTCCTGCGCGGGGCGCTGGAGAGCGCCCTGGCCAGCACGCGGGACGAGGTCTTCGACACCTCCCGCTGAAAACCAGCACACCTCCCCCGTTCGACCCCAGGCCCCTCCACCCGCCACAGGGAGACATCGCCATGCCCACACGCACCCGGAAGACGGCCGCCGCGCTCGCCGCGACCGCCGCGATATCCCTGTTGGCCTCGGCCTGTACGGGGTCGAACGAGAACGCGGCGACCGACGACCCCAACAAGGACGTCACGATCAACTTCTGGCACGGCTGGAGCGCGCCCGGCGAGGTGAAGGCGATACAGGACAACGTCGCCCGGTTCGAGAAGGCGCACCCGAACATCAAGGTGAAGGTCACCGCCAACATCACCGACGCCAAGATCCAGCAGGCGCTGCGGGCCGGCGGCTCCAAGGCACCCGACGTGGTGTCCTCGTTCACCACTGACAGCGTCGGCAAGTTCTGCACCTCCGGCTCCTTCGTCGGCCTCAAGCCGTTCCTGGACAAGTCGAAGATCGACCCGGCGAAGGTCTTCCCGAAGACGCTGCTCGACTACACGCAGTTCGACGGCAACCAGTGCACACTGCCGCTGCTCAACGACGCGTACGGGCTGTACTACAACAAGGACGCCTTCAAGGCCGCCGGGATCACCGCCCCGCCGAAGACGTGGAGCGAGTTCGAGAAGGACGCCGAGAAGCTGACCAAGCCCAAGGGCGACAGCTACTCGCAGGTCGGCGTCATGCCGACCTACCACGGCTACGAGACCACCCCGATGCACTACGTCTCCCAGTGGGGACCGACGTACTTCGACGCCGACGGCAAGTCCAACGTCGCCAAGGACCCGGCCTTCTCGAAGATGCTCACCTTCCAGAAGGGCCTGATCGACAAGCTCGGCGGCTTCCAGAAGCTGGAGAAGTACCGCAACACCTTCGGTGACGAGTGGGGCGCCAAGCACCCCTTCCACACCGGCCAGGTCGCCATGCAGCTCGACGGCGAGTGGCGGCTCGGTATGGCCAAGGAGGCGGGCGCCACGTTCGAGATCGGCACTGCGCCGCTGCCCGTCGCCGACGACCAGGTCGCCGACTACGGCAAGGGCTACCTCTCCGGCACCGTCATGGGGATCGCGGCCACCAGCCAGAAGCAGAACGCGGCGTGGGAGCTGCTGAAGTACATGACCACGGACACCGACGCGGTCGTGGCCTTCTCCAACGCGATCCACAACGTGCCGTCCACGCTGGAGGCGCTCAAGTCGCCGAAGCTGAAGATCGAGCCCGGGTTCAGGACCTTCATCGAGATCGCGCAGCACCCGAAGTCGAACACCACCCCGGCGCAGGCCGACGGCGGTGCGTACCAGGTGACGTTCCAGGACTTCGGCTACCAGTACGAGAAGGGCTCCGTGAAGGATCTCAAGGCCGGCCTGGAGAAGACCGCCCAGCAGATCGACACGGACATCGCGAAGGCGAAGTAGTCCTCCCATGAGCACAGGCACGAGCATGCGCACGGGGACGGGCATGGGCAGCAGCACCGGCCGGCACACCCTGCGTTCGAAGCGCCGCCGGTCGGCGCTTCGGACAGCGGCCTTCATGTCGCCCTGGCTGATCGGCTTCAGCGTCTTCTTCGCCTACCCGCTGATCTCCACCGTCTACTTCTCCTTCACGAAGTACGACGGCATCCGCCCGCCCTCCTTCAACGGCCTGGACAACTGGTCGTACGTCTTCAGCGACTACCGGCTGTTCTGGCCGGCCATGCAGAACACCCTCTGGCTCGTCGTGGTCATGGTCACCTGCCGGGTCGTGTTCGGTATCGGCATCGGACTGCTGATCACCAGGATCAAGACCGGGGCCGGGCTCTTCCGCACGCTGTTCTATCTGCCCTACCTGGCCCCACCGGTCGCGGCGACGCTCGCCTTCGTCTTCCTCCTCAACCCGGGTACGGGGCCGGTCAATTCGGTCCTCGACTCGATCGGGCTGCCGACCCCCGGCTGGTTCACCGACCCCACCTGGTCGAAACCCGCCCTCACCTCGCTCGCCCTGTGGGGCATCGGCGACCTGATGGTGATCTTCATGGCCGCGCTGCTCGACGTACCGAAGGAGCAGTACGAGGCGGCGGAGCTGGACGGGGCCTCGGCCCGGCAGCGGTTCCGCTTCGTGACCCTGCCGAACATCATGCCCATCGTGATGTTCGCCGTGGTCACCGGCGTGATCCAGACCATGCAGTACTACACACAGCCCCTCGTCGCGGGAAAGGTCGCCTCCGGCATCATCGGCGGCTCGGGCCAGCAGTTCGAACCCGGCTACCCCGACAAGTCCACACTGACCCTCCCCCAGCTCGTCTACGACCTCGGCTTCCAGCGCTTCGACTACGGCTCCGCGTGTGTGATCGCGCTTGTGCTCTTCGCCCTCGCCATGGCCTTCACCGCGCTGCTGATGCGCCGCCGTGGCGGCCTCATCCAGGCAGGTGACTGACCGCCATGACTCAAGTCCTGACCGCCCCCACGGCTTCCGAGGCGATCTCCCGGTCCCCCGCCGCACGCTCCGCGCGCCGCAAGGCCCTGCTCCAGTGGGTCGCGGTGCACTCGCTGGGGCTCGCGGCCGCGCTCTTCTTCGTGCTGCCGTTCGCCTTCCTCTTCCTGACGTCGGTGATGAGCGACCAGCAGGCGCTCACCCGCGATCTGTGGCCGCAGAACTGGGAGTGGAGCAACTACGCGGACGTCTGGAACACCCCGGGGTTTCTGACCTGGTGGAAGAACACGCTGCTGTACGCGGGCCTTGGCACCGTCCTCACGGTCGTCTCCTCGGTCCCGGTGGCGTACGCCCTGGCCAAGTTCCGCTTCCGCGGCCGCCAACTGTCGCTGATGCTGGTCATCTCGATGATGATGCTGCCGCAGCAGGTCACCATCATTCCGATGTATCTGTTCTGGGCGAAGCAGTTCGACTTCTCCGGGACGCTCTGGCCGCTGATCATCCCGATGGCGTTCGGCGACGCGTTCTCGATCTTCCTGCTGCGCCAGTTCCTGCTGACCATCCCGAACGAGTATCTCGACTCGGCGAAGGTCGACGGCTGCGGTGAGTTCCGCACGCTGATCAAGGTGGTGCTGCCGATGGCCAAACCGGGCATCGCCGCCGTCGCGCTCTTCCAGTTCTTCTACGCCTGGAACGACTACTTCGGCCCGCAGATCTACGCCTCGGAGAACCCGGGCGCGTGGACCCTGTCGTACGGCCTGGAGTCCTTCAAGGGCGCGCACCACACCGACTGGAATCTGACCATGGCCGCGACCGTACTGGTCATGGCCCCCGTGATCCTCGTCTTCTTCTTCGCTCAGAAGGCGTTCGTCGAGGGCGTCACACTGACCGGAGTGAAGGGCTAAGAACTGATGAAGCTCGCAGTCGTGGGTGGCGGATCCACCTATACCCCTGAGTTGATCGACGGCTTCGCCCGGCTGAGGAACACCCTCCCGATCAGTGAACTGGTCCTCATCGACCCGGCGGCCGACCGGCTCGAGCTGGTCGGCGGGCTGGCGCGGCGGATCTTCGCCAGGCAGGGCCACGACGGGAGGATCGTCACCACCTCGGACCTGGACGCGGGTGTCGCCGACGCCGACGCGGTGCTGCTGCAGCTGCGCGTCGGCGGGCAGGCGGCGCGGAACCAGGACGAGACCTGGCCGCTGGAGTGCGGCTGCGTCGGTCAGGAGACGACGGGTGCGGGCGGCCTCGCCAAGGCGCTGCGTACCGTCCCGGTCGTCCTCGACATCGCCGAGCGGGTGCGCCGTACCAATCCGAACGCCTGGATCATCGACTTCACCAACCCGGTGGGCATCGTGACCAGGGCGCTGCTGCAGGCCGGCCACAAGGCCGTCGGTCTGTGCAATGTCGCCATCGGCTTCCAGCGCAAGTTCGCGAGGCTCCTCGAAGTCGCCCCGGCCGACATCCACTTGAACCATGTGGGCCTCAACCACCTGACGTGGGAGACGGGTGTGCGGCTCGGCGGTCCCGAGGGCGAGGACGTACTGCCGAAGCTGCTGGCCGGACACGGTGACGCGATCGCCGACGATCTGCATCTGCCGCGTGCGGTGCTCGACCGGCTCGGTGTCGTCCCCTCGTACTACCTGCGCTACTTCTACGCGCACGACGAGGTCGTACGAGAGCTGAAGACGAAGCCTTCGCGGGCCGCCGAGGTCGCGGAGATGGAGAAGCAGCTGCTCGAGATGTACGGCGACCCGGCGCTCGACGAGAAGCCGGAGCTGCTCGCCAGACGCGGCGGCGCCTTCTACTCGGAGGCGGCCGTGGACCTGGCAGCCTCGCTGCTGGGCGCAGGAGGCAGCCCGTACCAGGTGGTGAACACCGTCAACAAGGGCACGCTGTCCTTCCTGCCGGACGACGCCGTGATCGAAGTACAGGCCGCCGTCGGCTCGCAGGGCGTGACACCGCTGCCCGTGCCCGAAGTCGACCCGTTGTACGCGGGGTTGATCGCCCAGGTGACGGCGTACGAGGACCTGGCGCTGGAGGCCGCCCTGCGCGGCGGCCGCGACCGCGTCTTCAAGGCCATGCTGTCGCATCCGCTGATCGGCCAGTACGAGTACGCCGAAGCGCTCACCGACAAGCTGATCGCGCACAACCAGGAGCACCTCGCGTGGGCCTGAACGCCGCAGTCCTCGCCATCGACGCGGGCAACAGCAAGACCGACATCGCCTTCGTCGGCGACGACGGCTCGGTGCTTGTGTCGTCCCGCGGGCCCGGCTTCCAGCCGCCGAAGGTCGGCGTCGGGGCGGCGCTCGATGTACTCGGCTCGACCGTCGGCGAGGCGCTGGCGAAGGCACGCGCCCACGGCGCTGCCATCGACGGCGTCGAGCATGTGTCGGCCTGTCTCGCCAATGCCGATCTGCCGGTGGAGGAACGGGAGCTGACGGCCGCTCTGCACGCCCGCGAGTGGGGGCGTACGACCGAGGTGCGCAACGACACCTTCGCCATACTGCGCGCGGGCGTCGACGAGCCGCGGGGTGTCGCGGTGGTGTGCGGCGCGGGGATCAACTGCGTCGGCATGCTGCCGGACGGCCGTACCGCCCGCTTCCCCGCGATCGGCAAGATCTCCGGGGACTGGGGCGGGGGTTCGGGGCTCGCGGAGGAGGCGCTGTGGTTCGCGGCGCGGGCGGAGGACGGCCGCGGCGAGCCGACGGCCCTGGCCCGTACGATGCCCGCGCACTTCGGCCTGGCCTCCATGTACGCGCTCATCGAGGCGCTGCATCTGGAGCACATCCCCTCGGCGCGCAAGCATGAGCTGACCCCGGTCCTCTTCGCCACCAGCGCCGAGGGCGATCCGGTCGCCCGCTCGCTGGTGCACCGGCTCGCGGAGGAGGTCGTCGCCATGTCCACGGTGGCGCTCGCCCGGCTCGATCTGCTCGACGAGGAGGCGCCGGTGCTGCTGGGCGGCAGCGTCCTCGCGGCCCGGCACCCGGAGCTGGACGAGCACATCGGCAAGCTGCTCGCGGCCAAGGCGCCGAAGGCGGTCATCGAGGTGGTGACGGCCCCGCCGGTGCTGGGCGCCGCGCTGCTGGGGCTTGACCACATCGGGGCGTCGCCGGAGGCCCGCGCCCGGCTGCGCGCGCACTACGCATAGCGCACAGCGAGAGCGGGACGGCAGGACGGCAGGAAAACGGGACAGCGGGAAAAAACGGGATGCGTCGCCCATGTGCCCGGTATCAGGATCGGGGGCATGGGCGACGCATTGCGTGAACGGTTCGAGGCCGACGGGTTCGTGAAGCTCGAAGGGGCCTTCCCGGCGTCCGTGGCGCGGGAGTGCACCGACCTGCTCTGGGCCGAGACGGGGTGCGATCCGGACGATCCGGCGACCTGGACCCGGCCGGTGCACTGGGTGTGGGGCATGGCGCAGGAGCCGTTCATACAGGCCGTGAACACCCCTGTGCTGCTTGACGCGTTCGACCGGCTGGTCGGTCCCGGGCGGTGGGAGCCGCGGTACTCACTGGGGTCGTTCCCGTTGCGCTTCCCGCACGAGGACGAGCCCGACGACGCCGGCTGGCACATCGAGGGCAGCTACCAGCCGGAGGGAGCGAGCACGTACTACGCCAACCACCGTTCCAAGGGGCGGGCGTTGTTGATGCTGTTCCTGTTCAGCGAGGTCGGCGAGAGGGACGCGCCGACCCGGATCCGGATCGGTTCGCACCACGACATCCCGGCGCTGCTCGCTCCGTACGGTGAGGAAGGCGTCTCGATCATGGAGATCGGCCCGGCGATCGACGCGGCGTCCGCGCACCGCGAGACGGCGTACGCGACGGGCCGGCCCGGCGACGTCTTTCTCTGCCATCCCTTCCTGGTGCACGCCGCGCAGCCGCACCACGGCACGCGGCCCCGGTTCATGGCCCAGCCTCCGCTGTATCCGGTCTCCGCCTAGACCCCGGGCGCGGGTTCCGGCATCCGTGCAAAGGGAACCGATCAAGGCGCTGAAGCGTATTCATGGTGGGGAGAACGGCCTGGCAGGATCCTGAATTGCTGCGACAGCAACAAGATCCAGTCAATCGTGCTGTGAATGTCAGTCACTGCGGCCATACTGCTGACCGGGAGTCGTCCCCCACCCGCCGGGGGGCGGGCCGACGTCAGCGACCGAGGGGGAGGTCACGTGACATACCCGCCGACTGCGCGCACCGCGCCCCAGGCGGCTCCGGCGTATGCGCCCGCACAGCCGCCGGTCCAGCCACCCGCACAGCCGCCCGCCCACCGCGGCGCATGGGCCGAGGGCAAGGAGCGGCTGCGTACTGCTGCGACGACCGAGCCCGGCCGGCTGCAGATCATCGGGGCCGTGCTGGCCGCGCTGGTGGTGGCGTTCGGCGCGGTGACCGCGTTCGAGATCTCCGACCGGGCGGCCGCCGCCGACGACGTGGTGAGCCGCAGCCAGCCGCTGAGCGCGGACGCCGCGTCCATCCACCGCTCGCTGGCCGACGCGGACGCCGCGGCGGCCAACGGCTTCCTCGCGGGTGCCGAAGAGCCACGCGCCATCCACGAGCGGTACGAAAAGGACATCACGGCCGCGTCCCGCCTGCTGATCAACGCCGCGGCGAATACCGACAGTTCGACCGAGTCGGGCCGCGAGATAGCGACGCTCAATGAGCAGCTGCCCCGCTACACAGGCCTGATCGAGCGCGCCCGCGCCAACAACCGGCAGGGCCTGCCGCTCGGCGGCGCCTATCTGCGGTACGCGAACCTGAAGATGTCGACCGAGCTGCTGCCCGCCGCCGACAAGCTCTACAAGGCGGAGACGGCGCGACTCGGCCAGGACACCGGCGACGCGCAGGACTGGCCGTTCGCCTCGCTCGGTCTCGGCGTACTGGCGCTGGCCGCGCTCGCCTGGGCCCAGCGGCGCAACTACCGGCGTACCAACCGCATGTTCAACCACGGGCTGCTGGCCGCCACAGCGGCCTCGACGATCGTCATCCTCTGGCTGATCGTGGGGCACACAGTGGCCCGCACCGAGCTGCAGGCCGCCATGGAGCGCGGACAGGATTCCCTGAAGACTCTCAACACCTCCCGGGTGCACGCGCTGCAGGCCCGTGCCAACGAGAACCTGACACTGGTGGCACGAGGCGCGGTCCTCACCCCGGACGGCAAGAACGACCAGTACGAGTTCAACTACAAGAACCGCATGGACGCCGTCAGCCTCACGCTCAAGTGGGCGAAGGACCTCGCCGACGACCCCGAGGGCCGCGGCCCCGTCGCGGACGCCACCACGGCCGTGGCCGAGTGGCGCACCCGCCATCAGAAGGCGCGCACCACCGACAACGACGGCGACTACGAAGGAGCCCTGCAGCAGACCATTGGGGCGAAGGGCTCCACGGGCCAGTCCTTCGACACGGTGGACGCGGCGCTGCGCCAGGCGATCGACCATGAGCAGCGCGAGTTCACGGCGTCCGCGGAGTCCGGGCGCGGGGCACTGGCCGGGCTGCCGATCGGCGCCGTCGCGCTGGCTGTGCTGGGCGCGGCGGGAGCCGTTCTCGGCATCAACCGCAGGCTTTCGGAGTACCGGTGAGAGGCGGCGCGATGACGGTTGCGAGGAGCAGGTTCCGTGGCTGGGGCGGCGTCGCGGGGATGGCCGCGGCCTGCGCACTGACCGCCGCCACGCTGCTGCCGCTGTCCCACGGTGCTGCGGACAACGCCGGCTCGGTGCTGGCCGGCCAGGGCGTGGCCTCGGCCCGGCCCGCCAAGGCGGACGACTGCCAGACGCCCGAGGCCTCGCTGCCGTCGTCGGCAGCCGGCGGGCCGAACATCGACACGATCGTGCAGCGGGGCAAGCTGATCGTCGGCGTCGACCAGAACAGCTACCGCTGGGGCTATCGCAACCCCGCCTCCGGCGGTCTCGAGGGCTTCGACATCGATCTCGCGCGGGCGATCGCCCAGGACATCCTCGGCAGGCCGGACGCCATCATCTTCCGCGCCATACCGACCAACCAGCGCATACCCGCGCTGAACAACGGCACGGTGGACATCGTCGTCCGTACGATGACGATCAACTGCGCCAGGATCAAGCAGGTCGCGTTCTCCACCGCGTACTTCCAGACCGGCCAGCAGGTGCTCGCGCCCAAGGGCTCGTCCATCACCGGGTACAACAAGTCGCTCGCCGGGAAGAAGATCTGCTCGGCGGAGGGCTCGACGGCGTACGACGCCCTGGCGAAGAACTCCTTCGGAGCGACGTTCAAGGACGAGCACGACGGGCAGCCGCAGGACGAGGAGCAGTTCACCGTGCCCAACCAGCTGGACTGCCTGGTCCGGCTCCAGATGGGCCTCGTCGACGCGGTCGTGACGGACGCCGCCCTCGCGGCCGGCCAGGCGGCGCAGGACCCCGCCGTCGAGCTCAAGGGCGGCAAGCCCTTCACCACCGAGTTCTACGGCGTCGCCACCAAGCTCGGCAACGACGACCTGGTGCGCCGGGTCAACAAGGTGCTCGACGACTACCGCAAGGGCCCCTGGACGGAGGCGTACAACAAGTGGCTGGTGGCCGATCTGCCCGGGATAACCGGGCCGCCGGCGCCCAAGTACCGCACCGGCTGACCTACGAACGACTAGTCCTGGCAGGAAGAAGCGGAGAGGTGATCGATGGGCGTCGCGGGACCCACCGGGCCGGTGATGGACCGGGACGAGGTGGACCGTGCGCTGGCGCGGCTCGGCGCGGAGCACGAGGCGATCGAGACGTCGCTCCTCGCCCTGCAGGACCACGCGGGCCGCAGGCTCCTCGAAGGTGCCGGGCTGACGGGCGTCACCAAGGACCGCTGGACCTCCACCGAGCAGGCGATAACGCTGCTGTGGGGGTACTTCGACGCGTACACCGCCGCCCTGAACGACACGCGTGAGCTGCGCGCCAGGCGGCGCTGGCCCAGTCGCGAGGACCTGGTGGAGCTGACCGACCGGCTGCGCGGCCGCAGCGTCACGATCGCCAGCTCCGCCGCTCACCCGGCTCCCTCGATCACCGGACCCGCCAAGCTCTCCGAGCAGTTCACGCTCGAGGAGCTGGTGGCCCGGATGAACGAGCTGTACGCGAGTTCGCTGGACATGGTGGTGACGGCCGACTCGGTGTGGTCCGCGCTGCCCGCGCGGATAGACCTGCTCTCCGCCGAGCTGCAGCGCACCCGCTCGCTCGCGCACTCCGTCGGCGTACGGCCCGGGGAGCACCCGGCCGGCGACGAGCTGGAGTCGATCACCCACGAACTGTCCACACTGCGCGCCCAGGTGATCTCCGACCCGCTGGCCTTCTGGCGGTCCGCGCCCGGCAGTTCGGCCCCGGGCGGCGGCCGGCCCGACACCGACCGCTACGACCGGGCGGCACGGGCCCTGGAGGACATCCGCCGGGAGATCGAGGCGGTGCTCCAGGTCCGGCAGGACTCGGAGGCGCGGCTGCTCCGGCTGCGCGATGTGCTCTCGCGCGCCGACCGGACGCTGACCGAGGCGCGTTCGGCGCGCGGCGAGGTGCTGGCGAAGATCGCGGCATCCGAGGTGCCCGCGGTCAGCGGCCCGCCGACCATACTGCAGGAGCGGCTCGCCACCGCCGCCGAGTACCGCAGGTACTCCCAGTGGCACCGGCTGTCGCCGCTGCTGGAGTCCCTGGAGCGCGAGGCCGAGGACGAACTGCTGCGCGCCCGCGAGTCGTTGACCGCGGTCACGGCGCCGCTCGCGGTCCGCGCCGAGCTGCGCGGCCGCCTGGACGCGTACAAGGCGAAGGTGGCCAGGCACGGGATGGCGGAGGATCCGCTGCTGATCGAGCGGTACGACGCGGCCCGCCGGATGCTGTGGAGCGCGCCGTGCGATCTGCGGGTCGCCGAGCAGGCGGTGCTGCGCTATCAGCAGGCCGCCGCGGAAGTACTGGTCCCGAAACAGTCCGGACCGTCCGGGCCCACTGACCGCAGGGGGGATTCATGAGCGAGGACAAGCACTGTCAGCGCCCCGGTTGTGAGGGCTCCTACGAGGACATGGGCAGCGGTGAGCTGTACTGCGAAACCTGCGGTCTTGCGCCCGTCGTCTCGCCCACCGGCATGGTGGCCTCGCAGCCCACCGGCATCACGGGCGGCGGCCGGGGCAGCAGTTCCGCACGGAGCAGTTCACGTTCCTCGCGGGCCTCGTCGCGCTCGTCGACCTCGCGCCGTTCCGTCTCCGGCCGGCTGTCGCGTTCGCTCTCCGGCAGCAGCACCTCGTCCCGTTCGGTCTCGGTGCGCAGCTCCGGCACCAGCTCCGGCGCGTCCGGCCGCAACCGCCTGGGAGCCGGCCTGGTCTCCGTACCGGATGTGCCGCGCCCCGATCCGCGCTCGGCGGTGATGGAGAACCCCGAGGTCCCGGAGCGGAAGCGGTTCTGCTCACGCTCCGACTGCGGGGCTGCGGTGGGACGTTCGCGCGGTGAGCGCGCCGGCCGTACGGAAGGTTTCTGCACCAAGTGCGGGCACCCGTACTCCTTCGTGCCGAAGCTGAGCGAGGGCGGCATCGTGCACGGGCAGTACGAAGTCATGGGCTGTCTCGCCCACGGCGGCCTGGGCTGGGTCTATCTGGCGGTGGACCGTGCGGTGTCCGACCGCTGGGTGGTGCTGAAGGGTCTGCTGGACACGGGCGACCAGGACGCGATGGCGGCGGCAATCTCGGAGCGCCGCTTCCTCGCGGAGATCGAGCACTCCAACATCGTCCGGATCTACAACTTCGTCGAGCACCTCGACCAGCGGACCGGCTCTCTCGACGGCTACATCGTCATGGAGTACGTCGGCGGAAAATCGCTGAAGGAAATCGCCAACGACCGGCGCGGAGCGGACGGCAAACGCGACCCGCTGCCGGTCGAGCAGGCGTGCGCGTACGGCATCGAGGCGCTGGAGGCGCTCGGGCATCTGCACAGCAGAAACCTGCTCTACTGCGACTTCAAGGTCGACAACGCCATCCAGCAGCAGGACCAGCTCAAGCTCATCGACATGGGCGCGGTCCGCAGGATGGACGACGACGAGTCCGCGATCTACGGCACGGTCGGCTACCAGGCGCCGGAAGTCGCCGAGGTCGGCCCGTCGGTGGCCTCGGACCTGTACACGGTCGCGCGGACGCTGGCCGTGCTGACCTTCGACTTCCAGGGCTACACCAATGTGTTCGTGGACTCCCTGCCCGACCCGGATAACATCCAGGTCTTCCGGACGTACGAGTCCTTCTACCGGCTGCTGGTGCGCGCGACGGACCCGGATCCGGCGCGGCGGTTCGCCTCGGCGCAGGAGATGGCGGAGCAGCTGACGGGCGTGCTCCGGGAGGTCGTGGCGATTCAGACGGGTCGCCCGCGGCCTGCGCTGTCCACGCTGTTCGGCCCGGAACTACGGGTCACGGACACGCAGTTGTTCGCGGAGCTGACGGGGGACGTGTCGCAGCTGGGCGCGCGGGTGGTGCAGCCTTCGGGCCGCGGGCGCGCCAAGCGGACGGCCGCCGGGAACGGTCCGGCCACCGGAAACGGTGCGGCCGCGGTGGACGGATCGGCCGCGGTGGGCGCCGGTCCGGCGGCCCACCCCTGGGGCGCCGGAAGCGCCGGAATCCCGGGCGCCGCAGTCGCCAACCCCTACGCGTCACCGGCCGCCGCGATCCCCGCGCCGCGTGCGGAAGGCCTCGGCGCGCCGCCCGCCGGCCTGTCCCTCGCACCGCATCTCGCGGTGCTCGACACCCGGGCGACCTCGCTCGCGCTGCCCGTGCCGCGCGTCGACCCGAACGACCCCAACGCCGGCTTCCTCGCCGGCCTCATGGCCTCCGCGCCCGCCGAGCTGATCGCCGCGCTGCACTCCGCGGCCGCCAGTTCCCCCGAGACCCGGCTGCGCGAGCTGCGCTCCCGTCTTGAGATGCGCGAACTGGACTCCGCCACCAGGGCGCTGGCGACACTGGAGAGCCAGCATCCCGACGACTGGCGCGTCGTCTGGTACCGCGGTCTCACCTCGCTGGTGACCGGTGAGAACGAGGTCGCGGCGCTCTCCTTCGACGCGATCTACGACGCGTTCCCCGGCGAGCCCGCGCCCAAGCTGGCGCTGGGCGTCTGCGCCGAGGTGCTCGGCCAGCTGGACAACGCCGCGGAGTACTACCGCCTCGTGTGGACGACCGACCCGAGCTATGTCAGCGCCGCGTTCGGCCTGGCCCGGGTGCAGATCGCGGCGGGCGACCGGGCCGGAGCCGTACGGACCCTGGAGTCGGTACCCGAGGCGTCGATCCACTACACGGCGGCGCGGGTCGCGGCCGTACGGGCGAGACTGCGGCGACGCGCCGCGCACGACCCCCTGATCGACGACCTGACGGCGGCCGCGGCGCAGGTGGACGCCCTGAAGGACTTCGGTCTGGACGCGGTGCGCCGTGAGCAGTTGTCCACAGAAGTACTCGGGACGGCTCTCGACTGGGTACTCTCCGGAAGTCCCGGAGTCCAGCCGTCCGTACCGACCGCACCGAACATACAGAGCGCAGCGACCGTGCTGCTCGGCAGCGAACTGGACGAGCGCGGCCTGCGCTTCGGGCTGGAACGCTCCTACCGGGTGCTCGCCCGGCTCGCCCAGCGCGGCGAGGAGCGGATAGACCTGGTGGAGCGGGCGAACCGCTTCCGCCCCCGGACGTGGGTGTGATTGATGTCGTCGCAGAAGCAGCATCAGCTGGCCACCGGGGCGACATGCCCCAGCTGCGAGGAACCGCTGGAGACGGGTGACCTGTTCTGCGGTGCGTGCGGGTACGACCTGTCGGCCGCGCCCGCACCCCGGGACGACCGTCCCACCGTCGCCATCGGCACTCCCGTCGAGTGGCCGGCGGCCACCGGGACGGACACCTCGGGCACGCCCGCGCCGGTACATCTGCCGGACGATCTGGCGGGTACCACCTCGGGCGGCGGTCAGCTGTCCGCATCGGCCGTGCGGTACGACGATCCGCCCGGCCATGAGGCGTCCGCCGACGCCAGCGCCTCATCGAGCGGCGACTTCGAGCTGGCCGCACCCGATGCGGGCACCGCCGTGGCCGCCGACCCGCGCGCCGTGGACCCCGCCACCCCTTCCGCGCCCGCCACTCCTTCCGCGCCCGGCACCAAGCTCTGCGTGGCCTGCCGCGCCGGCCATGTCGACACCGACGGCTACTGCGAGAACTGCGGCCACGCGCAGCCACGCGAGCGCGACCACATGGAGCAGGAGCTGGGCTCGGTCGCCGCCGTCAGCGACCGCGGGCTGCGCCACCACCGCAACGAGGACTCGTTCGCGGTCTCCTGCACGGCTCTGCCGGACGGCTCACCCGCCGTCGTCGCGATCGTCTGCGACGGGGTCTCCTCGGCGACCCGCCCCGACGAAGCCTCGGAGGCCGCCGCGAGCGCCGCCAACGAACTGCTGCTGGAGTCGCTGCCGCGCGGCACACACCCCCAGCAGGCAATGCACGAGGCGATCATCGCCGCCTCCGAGGCGGTCAACTCCCTTGCCGTGGACCCCGGTCAGGCCGAGGCCATGGAGCACGATCCGCACCGCCATCAGAACGCACCCGCGTGCACGATCGTCGGCGCGGTGGCCGGCGCCGGTCTGCTGGTCATCGGCTGGGTCGGCGACAGTCGCGCCTACTGGGTGCCCGACGACCGCAGCGGCCCGCCCGCCCGGCTCACGGAGGACGACTCCTGGGCCGCCCAGATGGTGTCGGCCGGCCTGATGAGCGAGGCGGAGGCGTACGCCGACGAGCGCGCCCACGCCATCACGGGGTGGCTGGGAGCCGATGCGTACGAACTCGAGCCGCACACCGCCTCCTTCAAGCCCGACCGGCCCGGTGTGGTCGTGGTCTGTACGGACGGCCTGTGGAACTACGCGGAAGGCGCTGAGGAAATGGCCCGGGCCATCCCGGTGGATGCCGCGGACCGGCCGCTGCACAGCGCGCAGGTACTGGTCGGTCATGCGCTCGACGGCGGCGGCCACGACAACGTAACAGTGGCCGTCCTGCCGTTCGCCGTGCCGCACCAAGGGGCAGGATCGGCCTACAACAAGGCTTGAGCCCCGATATGTCCGGCGAGCCGTCGCCCGCGGGACACCCGTGTCCTTTTCTCGCCGCCACAGTGGAGCCTCAAGGAGCCGATCAGATGGCCAATTTCTCCAAATCCCAGGTGCCGCAGTTCTCCGTCGAGGTGTACCAGAACGAATTTCTGCCGGAGGGCGGCCGCGAGGTCAACGCGATCGTCACGGTCGCCTCCACCGGAGGCGGCACCAGCGGCGGGGCGCCGCTGGCGGGAGCGTCGTCCTCCCCCTCGTACATACCGGGGCAGGCACCGAGCGCCGCTGTGGTGATCATGGTCGACTGTTCCGGCTCCATGGACTATCCGCCGACCAAGATGCGCAATGCGCGTGATGCCACGGCCGCCGCCATCGACACCCTGCGCGACGGTGTCGCCTTCGCGGTGGTCGCCGGTACGCATGTGGCGAGCGAGGTCTATCCCGGAGGCGGCCGGCTCGCGGTCGCCGATGCGCAGACCCGCGGCCAGGCCAAGGAGGCCCTACGCCGGCTCAGCGCGGGCGGCGGCACCGCGATCGGCACCTGGCTGCGGCTGACCGACCGGCTGCTGGCCTCCTCCGACGTCCCGATCCGGCACGGCATCCTGCTCACCGACGGGCGCAATGAGCACGAGTCCCCGGAGGACCTGCGGTCCGCCCTGGACTCCAACGCGGGCCGCTTCACCTGCGACGCCCGCGGAGTCGGCACGGACTGGGAGGTCAAGGAGGTCACCGGCATCGCATCGGCGCTGCTCGGCACGGCCGATATCGTCGCCGACCCGGCCGGGCTGGCCGCGGACTTCACCAGCATGATGGAGAACGCGATGGGCAAGGAGATCGCGGATGTGGCCCTGCGGCTGTGGACGCCCGTCGGCGTGGAGATCAAGTTCGTCAAGCAGGTGGCGCCGACGGTCGAGGAGCTGACCGGGCGGCGTACGGAGGCGGGGCCGCGGGCCGGGGACTATCCGACCGGCTCCTGGGGCGACGAGTCCCGCGACTACCACGTGTGCGTCCAGGTGCCGGAGGCGGGCATCGGCCAGGAGATGCTCGCGGCCCGGGTCTCGCTGATCATTCCGGCGGCGGACGGCGGCGCTCCCGAGGTGCTTTCGCAAGGGCTCGTCAAGGCGGTGTGGACGGACGACATGGTGGCGTCCACCTCGATCAACCCCCAGGTCGCGCACTACACGGGGCAGGCCGAACTGGCACAAGTCATCCAACAGGGGCTGGATGCCCGCAAGTCGGGCGACTTCGACGGCGCGACCGCCAAACTGGGCCGTGCGGTACAGCTCGCGGCGGACTCGGGGAACGAGGACACTGCGAAACTCCTTTCGAAGGTGGTGGACGTCGTCGATGCGGCGACAGGTACTGTGCGACTGAAGGCGAAGGTCGCGGAAGCCGACGAGATGACCCTCGAAACGCGCTCCACCAAGACGGTTCGTGTGAAGAAGTAGCAGCAGAAGCACTGATGTGAACGGCCCTCGGGCCGAACAAGGAGAGGGGGAAGCGCCGACATGCCGACCTGCCCGAACGGACACCAGTCGGGTTCCGACGACTGGTGCGAGGTCTGTGGCCACCGCATGGCCGGTCCTGGCGCTCCCGCGGGTGCCGTTCCGCCGCCGCCTCCCCCGCCGCCGCCGGCCTACGGCTACCCGGGCCCCGGCGATCCGAACGCCACCGCCCAGGCCGAGCTCTGCCCGCAGTGCCGCACCCCGCGCGAGGCCATGGCCCCGTTCTGCGAGGAGTGCCGGTACAACTTCCTCACGCACACGGCGACGTCGTACACCCCGGTGGCTCCGTCCCAGCAGCCCCCCGGGCTGAACCTTCCGCCGGGCTTCCAGTCCCAGCCCGCGCAGGCGTCGGCACCGCTGCCGCCCCCGCCCCTGCCGCCGCACCTTCAGCAGCCGCATCAGCCGCCGCAGCATGATCCGTACGACTACCAGAGCTCGCGGCCCTCGCAGATGAACCGGCCGGCCGAGCCGCTGACGAACGAACCGCCGGCCCAGCAGCAGCCGTACCAGCAACAGCCGGGTCCCCCGGCCCCGCCGTCCTTCCCGCACAATCCGTTCCCCAACCCGCAGGCGCAGCCCGGCCCGCCGGCGCCGCCCGCGTACCAGCAGCCTGCTCCGCCCGCCCCGCCGCAGCCCCAGCAGACGGGCGGTGGCGACGACTGGATACTCTCCCCACCCTCGCAGCCCCAGGCACCACAGAGTCCGCATGCGCCACAGCAGCCGGATTCGTTCCGGCAGCCGGGGGATCCCTTCCAGCAGCAGCCGATGCCGCAGCAGTACGCCCAGGAGCAGGGCCGACCTCAAGGCCAGCAGCAGGGCCAGCAGCCCGGCCGGCAGCAGCCGCCGCAGTACCAGACCCCCGCGGGCTGGACCGCCGTCATCGCGCCCGACCGTGAGTACTTCCTGGCGATGATGCAGCGGAGCGGCCCCGAGGCCACCGGCCTCAATCTGCCCGCGTACTCGCCCGAGCAGCACCTGCCGCTCACCGGGAACCAGATCACCATCGGCCGCCGCCGGCACTCCACGGGCGAGTCCCCCGACATCGATCTGTCCGTACCGCCGGAGGACCCGGGCGTCTCGCACCAGCACGCGGTGCTGGTCCAGCAGCCCGACGGCTCCTGGGCCGTTGTCGACCAGAACTCCACCAACGGCACCACGCTCAACGGCGCCGAGGACCCGCTCCAGCCCTATGTGCCCATCCCGTTGAACGACGGCGACCAGGTCCACGTCGGCGCCTGGACGACCATCACCATCCGGCGCGGCTAGGTGTATTGATCACGAGCGTTGTTGACACGCACGGGTCTTGATCATGGCGAAGGCCTCCGTGTGTGGTGGAGGTGTCGAATCTTCACCGCCCGGAGGCCTTCGTGTCCCACCGTAATGCCCGGTTGACTGTCTTCGGGAGGCAGTTGCTGGTTGAACGTGTCTGTTCCGGACGGCCGGTCGCTCACGTGGCCGCCGAGATGGGGATCTCGCGGGCCACGGCTCACAAGTGGGTGCGCCGGTGGCGGGCGGAGGGCGATGCGGGTCTGCAGGACCGCTCCAGTCGGCCGCACACCGTCCCGCACCGCACGGCCGCCGCTGTCGAGGCTCGTGTCTGCGAACTCCGCCAGGCCCGCAAGCTGGGCCCGGCCCGCATCGGCCCGATCCTCGGCCTGCCGGCCTCGACCGTGCACCGCATCCTCGCCCGCCACGGTCTGAACCGGCTGGCCTGGCTGGACCGGCCGACCGGCGAGCCCATCCGCCGCTACGAGCGGGCCCGGCCCGGCGAGCTGGTCCACGTCGACATCAAGAAACTCGGCAACATCCCTGACGGCGGCGGCTGGCGCACGGTCGGCAGGACGGCCGGCGACCGCAACCGGCAGGCCACCACCGACCGGCGCAAAAGCAGCAAGCCGGTGATCGGCTACAGCTACATCCACTCCGCCGTCGACGACCACTCCCGCCTGGCCTACAGCGAAGTCCTGACCGACGAACGCAAGGAGACCGCCGCAGCCTTCTGGCAGCGGGCCCACGCCTTCTTCACCGACCACGGCATCACCGTCGAACGCGTGCTCACCGACAACGGCTCCTGCTACAAGTCGTTCCTCTGGCGAGACGCACTCGCTACGGCCGGCATCACGCACAAGCGCATACGGCCCTACCGGCCCCAGACCAATGGCAAGGTCGAACGCTTCAACCGCACCCTGCTCGACGAATGGGCCTACCTGCGGCCCTACACCAGCAACACCGAGCGGACCACCGCCCTGGCAGACTTCCTGCACACCTACAACCACCACCGCTGCCACACCGCACTCGCAGGCCAGCCACCCATCAGCCGCGTGAACAACGCTGCAGGTCAATACACCTAGTCCGCGCCGTCCTTGTGCCCTTGAAGGCCGTCGCCGGTGACCAGGCGCACATCCTGGCGCGCGGCTTCGCTCAGCAGCGGCCGCCACGCGGTGAACAGCACCGGCCGTGCCGGGACCAGGACCTGCCGTCTGTCTGGGCGAGGTCGAGTTCATTGACGGCGGTGAGCTCGGCGAAGTCCTGACGTTGCTGGAGGCTCGGTGTGTACGTCACGTCCGTGAACCGGTCGCGGAACGCAGCGTCGTCCTCCGCCGACGTCCCGTAGGAAGCCTTCCGGTCGCAGCTCGCGTAGAAGTACACGAGCTCCTCCGCCTCCGTACCGACAGCGGCCGCCAGCACGTCCCGCCGCCCCAGCGGCAGCAGGACTGTCGCGAAGCCGTCCGTTCCGTAGAACGCATGGCACAGCCCGTCCGGCCGGAGCTACGGCCGCGCGCCCCAGTGGGCCAGTCGCTCGCGCACCCGTTCCAGATGGGCGAGCAGCGTCCCGCCCGGCTGTTCCAGCTGATCGGGTCCGTACTTGCGCAGCAGCGCGACGGACTCCGCCCCGTCCAGGTGTCTCGGCCGGACTCCTCGGCGACGCTTCGGCGCAGAAAAATACCCCGGACCGAATTGACGGCCGGGGTATTTCTCTGCGTATATTGGATGTTTCCGTGTTCACGCACGCTAAAGCACACGGAGAAGTTCACTGGGGACACCGTATCGCGTCAGGAGCTGAATTGTCAACCGAGGAATTGCAGAATGAGCAGCAATTCGTCTCCCTGCTCTACAAGCGTCTCGACGCGCTTCGCGAGCAGGCCGAAGGTGCGGTCCGGACAGCGATCGGGCAGGCCGCGACCGGTCTTCAGGCCCGCGTGGAGCGCGATGTCAGCGTCGCGGAACAGTCCGGACAGCTGTCCGGACTGAATGCCGTGGATTCCGGACTCTGTTTCGGGCGCATCGATCTCAAGGACGGTGCCAGGCACCACATCGGACGTATCGGAATGCGACAGGACGATACGGAGCGCACCCCTCTCCTCATCGACTGGCGGGCTCCCGTCGCGCGGCCCTTTTACCTCGCCACCGGCCATGAGCCGATGGGCCTGCGCCGCCGCCGGCACATCACCACCAAGGCGCGCACCGTCACCGCGCTGCACGACGAGATCCTCGATCTCGCCGACGCCACCCGCACCGGGTACGAGGACCACGACGCGGACGCCGTGCTGCTCGCCGCGCTCGGGGCCGCGCGTACCGGGCGGATGAGCGACATCGTGCAGACCATCCAGGCCGAGCAGGACCGCATCATCCGCGCCCCGCAGCGTGGCGTGCTCGTCGTCGAGGGCGGGCCCGGCACCGGGAAGACCGCGGTCGCGCTGCACCGGGCCGCCTATCTCCTGTACGCGCACCGCGAGCAGCTCGCCCGCCGCGCCGTGCTGATCGTCGGGCCGAACCCGGCGTTCCTCGGCTACATCGGTGAGGTGCTGCCCTCGCTCGGCGAGACCGGGGTGCTGCTGTCCACCATGGCGGAGCTCTATCCCGGCGTACGGGCCACCGGGACCGACACTCAGCGGGCCGCGGCCGTCAAGGGCCGTGCGGAGATGGCCGATGTGCTGGCCCGTGTCGTACGCGACCGGCAGACGCTCCCCGAGTCGGTGCCCGGGGTCGACCACGAGGACAGCGGGACGCTGCCCGAGCCCGCGCTGGAGATCGACCATGAGGAGCACGGGACGCTGCTGCTCCACCGCGAGATGGCGTACGAGGCCCGCGACCGGGCCCGCGCCACCGGGCTGCCGCACAATCTGGCCCGGCCGCGCTTCGCCTTCCGGATCATCGACGCGCTGACCGAACAGCTCGTGGACCGGCTCGGTGCCGATCCGTACGGCGGACCGAACCTCCTCGGCCCCGACGACATCGCCCAGCTCGGCAAGGAGATCGCCACCAGCGCCGAGGTGCACTCGGCGATCGACGAGCTCTGGCCCTCGCTCACCCCGCAGCAGCTCGTCGCCGACTTCCTCGCCGAGCCCGAGGCCCAACTGCCTCACGAGGAAGCCGAGATCCTCCGGCGTACGCACGGCGCCTGGACGCCGGCCGATGTGCCGCTGCTCGATGAGGCCGCCGAGCTGCTCGGCGTCGACGACAGCGCGGAACGGGCCGCCGCAGAGGCCGAGCGGCAGGACCGGATCGCCTACGCGCAGGGTGTCCTCGAGCTCTCGCAGGGCTCCAAGACGTATGAGTTCGAGGACGAGGAGTCCGAGGTTCTCGCCGCGCACGACATCATCGACGCCGAGCGGATGGCCGAGCGCCAGGAGGAGGCCGACCACCGCAGCGCGGCCGCGCGCGCCGCCGCCGACCGGACCTGGGCGTTCGGGCACATCATCGTCGACGAGGCGCAGGAGCTGTCCGCGATGGCGTGGCGGCTGCTGATGCGCCGCTGCCCCACGCGCTCGATGACCCTGGTCGGCGACCCGGCCCAGACCGGTGACGCGGCCGGCTGCGGGTCGTGGCAGGAGATCCTTGGGCCGTACGTCGGCGACCGCTGGCAGCACAACCGACTGGGCGTCAACTACCGTACGCCCGCCGAGATCATGGAGCTCGCGGCGGACGTGCGGCGCCGCGAGGACCCCGCCTTCGAGCCGCCGCGCTCGGTGCGTTCCACGGGCGTACGGCCATGGGAGGTGGCTGTCGCCCCGGACGAGCTCGCACGGACCGTCGCCGAGCGGGTGGCCGGATCCCCGTACGAGGGGCGGCTCGCGGTGATCGCCCCGGCCGGGCTCCACACCGCCCTCGCGGCCGAGCTGCCCGATGTCCCGAGCGGCGGTGAACCGGACCTCACCCGGCCCGTGGTGCTGCTCGACCCCCGCCAGGCGAAGGGCCTGGAGTTCGACACGGTGATCGTCGTCGAGCCGGAGCTGATCCGCGCCGGCTCGGCCCACGGCACCAACGACCTCTATGTGGCGCTGACCCGCGCCACCCAGCGCCTGGGGGTGGTGCGTACGGACCGCGGCCGCGGCCTGTCGCGGTGACCGCGCCGGCTGACCGGGTCCGACCGGCAGCCGGTGCGTCCTCGATCGCCGGTCGGGCCGGAAGGACAAGCCCGCCCGGCGATCGAGGACATACGTTCACGCCGGGCGCAGCCACACCGTCGCCAGCGGCGGCAGTGTCAGCTGGATGCTGGCCGGGCGGCCGTGCGACGGCACCGACTCCGGCTTCAGCGGATCCTCGTTGAGCACATTGCCGCCGCCGTAGCGCGCCGCGTCCGTGTTGAGGACCTCCGTCCATGCCTGGCCCGGGTCCGGCACACCGAGGCGGTACTCATGGCGGACCACCGGCGAGAAATGGCTGACGGCCAGCAGCGGTGCGCCCGAGGCGTCGTAGCGCAGGAAGGCGAAGACATTGTCCTCCGCCGCGTCGCCGTCCACCCAGGCGAAGCCCTCGGGCACCGTGTCGCGCTGCCAGAGCGCGGGAGTCGCGCCGTACACCGCGTTGAGATCGCTGACCAGGTGCCGTACCCCGCGGTGGTCCGCCTCCGCCGCGTACGACGGGTCGAGCAGCCACCAGTCCGGGCCATGGCCCTCCGACCACTCCGCGCCCTGCGCGAACTCCTGTCCCATGAAGAGCAGTTGCTTGCCCGGATGCGCCCACATGAAGCCCAGATAGGCGCGGTGATTGGCGCGCTGCTGCCACCAGTCGCCGGGCATCTTGCTCACCAGCGACCGTTTGCCGTGCACCACCTCGTCGTGCGAGATCGGCAGGACATAGTTCTCGCTGTATGCGTACACCATCGAGAAGGTCATCTCGTTGTGGTGGAACTTGCGGTGCACCGGTTCGTGCGTGACATAGCCCAGCGAGTCGTGCATCCAGCCCATGTTCCACTTCAGGCCGAAACCGAGGCCGCCGAAGCCGCCGGGGCCCACATGGTGGGTGGCACGGGTGACGCCGTCCCAGGCCGTGGACTCCTCGGCGATGGTGACGACGCCGGGACAGCGTCGGTAGACCGTGGCGTTCATCTCCTGGAGGAAGGCGACCGCGTCCAGGTTCTCCCGGCCGCCGTGGACGTTCGGCGACCATTCGCCCTGCTCGCGGGAGTAGTCGAGGTAGAGCATCGAGGCGACGGCATCCACCCGCAGCCCGTCGATATGGAACTCCTCGCACCAGTACGTCGCGTTGGCGACCAGGAAATTCCGCACCTCCTTGCGGCCGTAGTCGAACTCGAGGGTGCCCCAGTCCGGGTGCGCGGCACGCGCCGGGTCCTCGTGCTCGTACAGCGTGCGGCCGTCGAAAGCAGCCAGCGCCCAGTCGTCCTTCGGGAAGTGCGCCGGCACCCAGTCCACCAGCACCCCGATGCCCGCCCGGTGCAGGGAGTCGATGAGGAAGCGGAAATCGTCCGGGGTGCCCATCCGGGAGGTCGGTGCGTAGAAACCGGTGACCTGATAACCCCAGGAACCGCCGAAGGGGTGCTCGGCGACCGGCATCAGCTCGACATGAGTGAAACCCAGGTCCTTGACGTACGCGGGGAGCTGGAGGGCGAGCTGGCGATAGGTCAGGCCGGGCCGCCAGGACCCCAGGTGCACCTCGTAGACGGAGAGGGGCGCCTCGTGCACCGGCAGGTCGCCGCGGTGCGCCATCCACTCCTCGTCCCGCCACACATGATGGGACTCGGTCACGATCGAGGCATTGGCGGGCGGCACCTCGGCGCGCTGCGCCATCGGGTCGGCGCGCAGGGTGTGCGAGCCGTCCGGGCGGGTGATGTCGAACTTGTAGAGCGCGCCCTCGCTCACCCCCGGGACGAACAGCTCCCACACGCCCGTCGAGCCCAGTGACCGCATCGGATGGCCGGTGCCGTCCCAGTAGTTGAAGTCGCCGACGACGCGCACGCCGCGGGCGTTGGGCGCCCAGACGGTGAACCGGGTCCCGGTGACGGCCTGGTGCGTCATCGGATGCGCGCCGAGCGCCTTCCACAGCTCCTCGTGCCGGCCCTCGCCGATCAGATGCAGATCGAGTTCGCCGAGTGAGGGCAGGAAGCGGTACGGGTCCTGCACCTCGATCTCGAGGGTGCCCGGGCTCTCGTCCTCTTCGGTGGCCTCGCCCGCGTCGTACGCGACCAGCAGCTGGTACTCCGGAACCGTACGCAGCGGCAGCACACCGGAGAAGAACCCGTCGCCGTCCTCGTGCAGCTCGGCCCGCAGCCCCTTGGCCAGCACGGTCACCGCCCGCGCGTACGGGCGCAGCGCGCGCAGCTCGACGCCGCCCCGCACCGAGTGCGCGCCGAGCAGCCCGTGCGGATCGTGGTGGGTGCCGGCCAGCAGCCGTTCCCTGTCCCCGGCCGCGAGCGGTCGCGCGGCCCGTACGCCATGACTGCCGCCGGCGCGCGGCCGTGGCGCGGCGGGCTGCTTGCGGCCGGGCCCGGCCGCTGCCGTCGGATTCGGTACATCGGGGTCGGACGAATTACGGGACGGGGGTCGGGCGGTCACGGGGTCGGCCTCCTTGGGCTGTGGGGGGATCAGGTGAGGGCGGCCAGACGGTCGATCGCCGCCATCGGCACCGGCAGCCAGTCGGGGCGGTGCCGGGCCTCGTACACGACCTCGTACACGGCCTTGTCCGTCTCGTACGCGCGCAGCAGTTCGGGCTCGGTGCGCGGATCGGCGCCGGAGATCTCGGCATAGCCCTCGCAGTACGCCGTACGGCAGCGCTCCGCCCAGGCCGGGTTCCACGGGCGGTGCGTACGGGCCGCGTAGTCGAACGAGCGGAGCATGCCGGCCACATCGCGTACCGGGGGCTGCGGCCTGCGCCGTTCGCTGAGCGGGCGCGCGGGCTCACCCTCGAAGTCGATGACCGACCAGTGGCCGTCGCCGTCGGAGGATCCGGAGACACCGGGGGAACCGGCGCCGAGCAGGGTCTGCCCCAGATGGAGGTCGCCGTGCACGCGCTGGGCCCGCCAGGCGCGGCCGCGCCTGCCCAGCGCGGCGATCGCGTCGAAGGCGGCGCGCAGCCGGGGCGCGTACGGCAGCAGGGCGGGCACCGCCTGCGCGGCCGCGTCCAGCCGCTCCGACATCGCCGCAGCCAGATGCTCGGCCTGCTGCCGGCGCAGCATCACGGTCGGCAGGGCGCCGGCCAGCGCCGCATGGACCTCGGCGGTGACCCGGCCCAGCGCGCAGGCCTCTGCGGTGAAGGAGCGCCCGTCCGCCAGCGACTCCAGCGCGAGCAGCCAGCCGTCCTCGGAGCCGCGCAGGAACGGCTGCAGAACACCGAGGGTGTACGGCTCCGGCGTGGTGGACTCGTACCAGGCGACGGGTGCGGGCACCCGGCCGCACCCGGCGCGGGCGAGCGCGAGCGGCAGCTCGAGATCGGGATTGGGGCCCGGATGGACCCGGCGGAAGAGCTTGAGGATGTACGCATCGCCGTACACCAGCGAGGAGTTGGACTGCTCGGCGTCCAGCGGCCGTGCGGTGAGCCCGCCGGGAATGGCCGGGCCGCGGTCGAGGCGGTCGAAGCGGAGCGGCCCGAGCACGCCGGGTGTGCGCAGCCGCTCCAGGATCAGCTCGGCGAGACGCGGATCATGCACGCCCTCGTAGACCGTCAGCCCGGCCAGCGGGCCCTCCGCGGGACGGCCGATCAGCGCGGGCGCGAGATACGGCGGCAGTGTCTGGCGTACGCCGAGCAGGAGTTGGTAGCAGTCGTTCGTGGACGGAGCGGGAGGTCCATGCTGCTGGACGCGCACGAGCAGATGCAGCAGTCCGGCACCTGGGCCGTCCACCGGCAGCAGTTCGGTCGCCGAGACGGGCGAGAACCCGGTGACAGGGCGGCCCTTGCCGGCGAACCAGCGCTGCCGGGGCAGCCATTCGTGCAGGAGTGGGGCGAGTGACGGGAGAAGAGCGACGGGAGTCCGGGTGGATGCAGCCTCCGACATGGCATCGCGTCCTTTCCCCGGGTACACCACGAATGCGCAGAGTGTCCCGGATTACAGCAGTGGCTGTCCGGCGGCGCGCGGGGATGAAGGGGAGAGTGCCCGGTGCGGGGCGGCGGAAACCGCCCCGCGGGACATACCTGTCCCCAGATGTGACTCAGGTCGTAGCCGAATCCTTCCGCAGCCGGAACCAGTAGAAGCCGTGACCGGCGAGAGTCAGCAAGTAGGGCCACTGACCGATGGCCGGGAATCGCACTCCGCCGATGAGCTCCACCGGATGGCGTCCGCTGAACCTCCGCAGATCGAGCTCGGTGGGCTGCGCGAAACGCGAGAAATTGTTCACGCAGAGCACGAGATCGTCCCCGTGTCCGTCAACTGACGGGGCCTCGCGCAGGAACGCGAGCACGGCCGGGTTCGACGAGGGCAGTTCGGTGTACGAGCCGAGTCCGAAGGCGTGGTTCTGCTTACGGATCTCGATCATCCGCCGGGTCCAGTGCAGCAGCGAGGACGGCGAGGCCATCGCCGCCTCCACATTGGTGACCTGGTAGCCGTAGACCGGATCCATGATCGTCGGGAGGTAGAGCCGGCCCGGATCGCTGGAGGAGAATCCCGCGTTCCGGTCCGGTGTCCACTGCATCGGGGTGCGTACGGCGTCCCGGTCGCCGAGCCAGATGTTGTCGCCCATCCCGATCTCGTCGCCGTAGTACAGGATCGGCGAGCCCGGCAGCGACAGCAGCAGCGCCGTGAACAGCTCGATCTGATTGCGGTCGTTGTCCAGCAGCGGGGCCAGCCGCCGGCGGATGCCGATATTGGCGCGCATCCGCGGATCCTTGGCGTACTCCGCGTACATGTAGTCGCGCTCTTCGTCCGTGACCATTTCGAGCGTGAGCTCGTCGTGGTTGCGCAGGAAAATGCCCCACTGGCAGTTCTTCGGGATCGCCGGTGTCTTGGAGAGGATTTCGGAGACCGGATAGCGCGATTCGCGCCGTACGGCCATGAAGATCCGCGGCATCACCGGGAAGTGGAACGCCATATGGCACTCGTCGCCGCCGACCGGGAAGTCGCCGAAGTAGTCGACGACGTCCTCCGGCCACTGGTTGGCCTCGGCGAGGAGCACGGTGTCCGGGTAGTGGGCGTCGATCACCTTGCGTACGTGCTTGAGGAAGGTGTGGGTGGCGGGGAGGTTCTCGCAGTTGGTGCCCTCCTCCTGGTACAGGTACGGCACGGCGTCCAGCCGGAAGCCGTCGATGCCCAGGTCCAGCCAGAAGCGCAGGGCCGAGATGATCTCCTCCTGCACCGCCGGGTTCTCATAGTTGAGATCGGGCTGGTGGGAGAAGAAGCGGTGGAAGTAGTACTGCTTGCGCACCGGGTCGAAGGTCCAGTTGGACGTCTCGGTGTCGACGAAGATGATCCGGGCGTCCTGGAACTGCTTGTCGTCGTCGGCCCAGACGTAGTAGTCGCCGTACGGCCCTTCCGGGGCGCTGCGGGACTCCTGGAACCACGGGTGCTGATCGCTGGTGTGGTTCATGACAAAGTCGATGATGACGCGCATGCCCCGCTGATGGGAGGCGTCGACGAACTCCACGAAGTCGGCCAGGTCGCCGAAGTCCGGGAGCACGGCGGTGTAGTCGGAGACGTCGTAACCGCCGTCCCGCAGCGGCGACTTGAAGAACGGCGGCAACCAGAGGCAGTCGACTCCCAGCCACTGCAGATAGTCCAGTTTGGCGGTGATGCCCTTGAGGTCGCCGATGCCGTCGCCGTTGCTGTCCTGGAAGGACCGCACGAGGACTTCGTAGAAAACGGCCCGTTTGAACCAGTCGGGGTCGCGATCCTTGGCGGGTGTGTCCTCGAACGTGTCGTGGACGGGCTCATTGACGATCATGATGTGGGTGACCCTCCGATCGGCGGGGACGGTCGCAGAACGAGGATGTGCGCGGGCGTGCTGCCCGGCTCGAGGCGCACATAGTTGGCCCTGCCCCAGTGATAGGTCTCGCCGGTGAGCTCGTCGCGCACCGGTGCGCTCTCGTGCCAGTCGAGGCCGAGATGCGGCATGTCCAACGAGACTGTGGCCTCCTGGGTGTGGTGGGGGTCGAGGTTGGCGACCACGAGGACGGTGTTCGAGCCCGACCGTTTCGAGTACGCGATCACCGCGTCGTTGTCGGTGTGGTGGAAGTGGATGTCACGCAGCTGCTGGAGGGCGGGATGGCGGCGGCGGAGCCGGTTGAGGGTGGTGATCAGGGGGGCGATGGTGCGGCCCTCGCGCTCCGCCGACTCCCAGTCGCGCGGCCGCAGTTGGTACTTCTCCGAGTGAAGGTACTCCTCGCTGCCTGCCCGCACGGGCGTGTTCTCGCAGAGCTCGTAGCCGGCGTACACACCCCAGGACGGCGCCATGGTCGCGGCGAGCACCGCGCGTACTTCGAACGCCGGGCGGCCACCCTGCTGGAGGTAGGCGTGCAGGATGTCGGGCGTGTTCACGAAGAAGTTGGGCCGCATATGGGAAGCGGCATCGCCGGAGAGCTCGGTGAGGTAGTCGGTCAGCTCCTGCTTGGTGTTGCGCCAGGTGAAGTACGTGTACGACTGCTGGAAGCCGATCGCGCCGAGGGTGTGCATCATCGCCGGGCGGGTGAACGCCTCGGCCAGGAAGAGCACATCGGGATCGGTGCGGTTGATGTCCGCGATCACCTTCTCCCAGAAGATGACCGGCTTGGTGTGCGGGTTGTCGACGCGGAAGATCCGTACGCCGTGCTCCATCCAGAAGCGCAGCACCCGCAGCGTCTCGCGAACCAGTCCGCGCATGTCCTGGTCGAAGGCGATGGGATAGATGTCCTGGTACTTCTTCGGCGGGTTCTCGGCGTACGCGATCGAGCCGTCGGCGCGGTGGTGGAACCACTCGGGGTGCTCGGTCACCCAGGGATGGTCGGGCGAGCACTGGAGCGCGAAGTCCAGGGCGACCTCCATGCGCAGGGCGGCTGCCGTCTCGACGAAGTGGTCGAAGTCCTCGAGGGTGCCCAGATCGGCGTGGAGCGCGTCATGGCCGCCGTCGGCCGAGCCGATGGCCCAGGGCACTCCGACATCGTGGGCGCCGGGGGAGAGGCTGTTGTTGGGGCCCTTGCGGAAGGTGGTGCCGATGGGGTGGACGGGCGGCAGATAGACGACGTCGAAGCCCATCGCGGCGACGGCGGGCAGCCGTTCGGCCGCGGTGCGGAAGGTGCCGGAGACGGGCGGCGCGCCCTCCTTGACGACCGCGCCCTCGGAGCGCGGGAAGAGCTCGTACCAGGAGCCGTACAGCGCGCGCTGCCGCTCGACGAGGAGCGGCAACGGGCGTGAGGTGGTGACCAGTTCGCGCAGTGGGTGCCGGGCGAGCGCGGCGGCCGCGTCCGGGGCCAGGGCGGCGGCGAGCCGCGCGGCGGCGGGCCGCGCGGCGTCGCGCAGCGCGTCGACGGCGGCGAGCACGGCCTCGCGCCCGTCGTTCTTGGGCACTCCGGCGGCGGCGCGTTCGTACAGGTCGGCGCCTTCGGCCAGCACGAGGGGGGTGTCGATACCGGCGGGGATCTTGATCTGGGCGTGGTGCCGCCAGGTGGCGACCGGGTCGCTCCAGGCCTCGACGGCGTACGTCCAGCGGCCCTCGGCATCCGGGGTGACGTCGGCACCCCAGCGGTCGGCGCCGGGCGCGAGCTCGCGCATGGGGGTCCAGGGGCCGGGGTGACCGCTCGGATCGCGCAGTACGACATTGGCGGCGACCGCGTCATGACCCTCGCGGAAGACGGTGGCGGTGACCTGGAAGGTCTCACCTGCCACCGCTTTCGCTGGCCTTCTTCCACAGTCGACGAGGGGGCGGACGTCCAGGACGGGGATGCGACCGATCATGGGATCACCTGAGGGCTGTGCGGGCAGGGCGGATTGAGCGGGTTGTTTCTTTTTACGAGGTTTGGTTGTTCTTTGTAGCTGCTCAGTCGGCGACTGGCGGGCTGTGGGCATGGCCGCTCCTGTCCGCGTTCACTCGGGTGGGCGGAAAGAATGCTGTGAGAGGTGCGCGATCGCATGCGTACCGGAGGAGCCTTCCCACGACCCTCGGGTGGGCAATCCGGTGGTTTGTTAACTACTAGGGCGTGGATGGCGGCACAAGAACCTCGCGAGCCCTGATCGGGTTTGCACGGGCCCTGATCGGGTTTGCCGGAGCATTGGTGACGGCACAGGAACCTCGCGGGCTCGAACTGGTTTCCGCAGGAAGCAAAGAAACCGGCCCCGTCAAGTGACGGGACCGGTCTCGGCCGACTGCTTACGCGCCCCAGCTCGGCTCGGGCTTCCTTCCGCTCATGACTCCTCACCCGACCACATCTGCCACGGCTGCCGCGCCACCCAATCGTCCACCGGCGCCGGCTTCACCGAGAGCGCCTCCGCGGTGGCGCCGTCGTCGCCCGCCAGCAGACCGGGCTCCGCGCCGCTCGCCATGTAGTGGTAGATCCCCGCCACTCCGGCCGCCGCCTCGCGGCCAAGGATCTGCGCCAGCCCCTGCTCGAAGATGCCCGGCTCCAGTGGTACGTAGCGGACATCGCGCCCGAGCCCCTGCCCGAACGCCGCCGCGAGCTCACTGCCCGTCAGCGTCTGCGCACCGCCGATGTCGAAGGTGCGGCCCGCCACACCGTCCACGGTGAGCGCCGCGTAGACCGCCTCCGCCAGGTCCCGGTGCGAGATCCACGCGGTCGGCGTGTCGGCCGGCAGGGGATAGGCGAGCACACCCTCGTTCACCAGCGCCGGGCCGTTCCACGGGCTGAAGAGGTTGTCGAGATAGACCGGCGGTCGTACGACCACGACCTCCACGCCACTCTGGGCGAGGCTCTCCCGGAACACCGTCTCGGCGAGCCGGCGCGTCTCGAAAGCCGCGACATTCGTGGTCCGGTCCGGGATACGGGTGTTGGCGTTGTAGACCAGTCGGCGCAGCCCGGCCTCGCGGGCCGCCTTCGCGATGTGCTGTGCGTACGTCATGACCCGCTCGGCCTGGTACACGAGCGGCAGCACCACCGCGGCGTGTGTGGCCCCTGCGAAGAGCTGGCGTACGTCTTCATAGCGCCCGAGGTCACCGCCGGCGACGGAGATGCCGGGCAGCTCCGGGCGGTCCGCGTCGGACTTGCGGCTCAGTGTGCGGACCCGGTGGTTCCGTTCGGCCAGCAGGCGGGCCGTCGCACCGCCCTGGAAGCCGGTCGCCCCCACAACCGCTACGCGCATCGGATTGTGATCGGACATAAGTCTGATGAGCCCTTCGATAGGGTGTGACTGCTGCCGTGAACGGCTCTTCCAGGCTCGCGTCGGTGGCTTCGGCCGATCAATTAACAAACCGGGGCGGAGGTTGAAGGATCGTCCAATGGAACCCACGGAATCCGAAGGCGACGATCTCCTCAGCGAACTGCTGAAACCCCTCCGTCTCACCGGGGTCTTCGACAGCCGCTGGCATGTCAGCGCACCCTGGGCCATCGAGGGCGACGCGGAACAGAGCTGCGCCGTACTCCACTTCATCACCGAGGGCGGCTGCTGGATCACCGGCGAGGACCAGACCCCGCTCGAACTGCACGAAGGCGACCTCGCCGTGTTCCCCACCGGCACCGCCCACCGGCTCTCCGACCGGCCCGACCGGCGGGGCGTGGCGCTCGCCGCCGTACTGCCCGAGCGCCAGCCCGGCACCTCCGGCGAGATCAGGATCGAGGGCGAAGGCCCCGAGAGCCGCCTCCTCTGCGCCGGACTGCACTACGACGCCAGCGCCGCCACCGGCCTCTACAAGGCGCTGCCCTGGGCGCTGGTGCTCGACGGCTCCCAGGTGGACAAGGAGCCGCTGCTGCGCGACACGCTGCGGCTGCTCGCCGCCACCGACCGGCCCGTGGGTCCCGGCGACCGGCTGATCACGCTGCGCGCCTTCGAGATGGCGCTGGTCCTCGCGCTGCGGCCGCTGCTGCGCGAGCTCGCCGACAACCCTTCCTCGCTGCCCGTGCTGCGCCACCCGGGCATCAGCAAGGCCATGGTGATCATCGCGACCCGGTTCGCGGAGCCCTGGACCATCGAGTCGCTCGCCCGCGAGGTCGGCATGTCCCGTTCCGCCTTCACCGCCGCCTTCCGTGATCTGGTCGGCGAGGCGCCCGCACGGCATCTGACGGGCCGGCGGATGCAGGAGGCGGCCCGACTGCTCGGCGAGACCTCGCTGCCGCAGTCGGCCGTGCCGCAGCGCGTCGGCTACCAGAGCGCCGTCGGCTTCCACCTCGCTTTCCGGAAGTGGTACGGAATGACGCCGGGGGAGTACCGGTCGGGAAGCCCCTCAGCTGCAAGGCTGGCCGGTTATTAACTACCGCTGGACGGTCGTTCATTGCCCTGCGTCCTTGGCGGGATACAGGCTCGCTGAGTCGAGAGCCATCCGTTTGAGGAGAGACGTTGACCAGGTCCGGCCAGGATTACCTCGAGTCGCTGTGTGACGGGCGCGAGGTGTGGCTCGACGGCGAACGGGTCAAGGACGTCACCCGCCACGCCGGCTTCCGCAACACCGCGGCGTCGATCGCCGGCCTGTACGACCTGGCGCACGACTCCGAGTACAGCGAAGTGCTCACCTCCGGCGGCGTCCACCGGGCCTTCGCCGTACCGCGCTCGTACGAGGACCTGGTCGCGCGTCGCACCGCGTACAAGGTGTGGGCGGAGTCGAGCTTCGGCTTCCTCGGCCGTACGCCGGACTACATGGCGGGCGGTGCCGCCGGCTTCGCCGCCGTGCCGCGGCTGTTCACCACCGACTCCTTCGACGGCGCCGAGAACGCTCTCGCTTTCCACCGCAGGCTCGCCGAGGGCGATCTGTACTCGGCCTTCACCATCACCAACCCGCACTCCGGCAAGGGGGACGACGATCTGGTGGTGCGGGTCGTCGCCGAGAAGGACGGCGGGATCGTGGTGAGCGGCGCGAAGATGATCGGCACCGGCGCGGTCTTCGCCGACGAGGTGATCGTCGGCACGATCGAGCCGCTGGCCCCGGAGGACGTGGAGCACGCGCTGTGCTTCTCCCTCCCGGTCGACACGCCGGGCCTGAAGTTCGTCTCGCGTACGTCCTACGAGGCACAGGCCCGGAGCGTCTTCGACAACCCGCTCTCCTCCCGCTTCGACGAGAACGACGCGCTGCTCGTGTGCGAAGAGGTCTTCGTACCGTGGGAGCGGGTGCTGACCTACCGCAATGTCGAGGCGACCGGCGCGATGTGGTGGCAGACCCCTGCCTATCTCAACTTCGGGCACCAGGCGGCCACCCGCTTCTGGACCAAGCTCGAATTCCTCACCGGCCTCGCCATCCTGCTGACCCGCGCCAACAAGACGTACCAACTGCCGCCCGTCACCCAGTCGGTCGGCCGGCTGCTCGGCATGGTCGCCCAGGCCAAGGCCTTTGTACTGGCCGCCGAGGCCGACTGCGAACAGGTCGACGGCGGCCGCGGCGGCGTCATGCCCGGCCAGGAGATCTCCTTCGCCCAGCGCATCATGGCCGGCGAGCTCTACCCGCGCGCCGTCCAGGAGATCAAGCTGCTCGCGGGCGGCGGCGTCATCCAGCTGCCCGCGTCCGCCGAGGACCTGCTCCACCCTCAGCTCGGTCCCGTCGTCCAGAAGTACCTGCGCGCGCCCGGCACTGGGGCCGAGGACCGGATCAAGCTGCTCAAGCTGGTCTGGGACGCACTCGGTTCGGAGTTCGCCGGACGCCATGAGCAGTACGAGCGCTTCTACCACGGCGCCCCGCACGTCTATCTGACCATGCAGACGTGGGCGGGCGGCGCCGAGAGCTGCGAGGAGCTGGCCCAGGCCTGCCTCGACGGCTATGGCCTGAGGACCGGCAAGTGACCTCGGCCCGAACGGGCGCCGCGCTCGCGCTGCTCGCCTCCACCCAGCTGCTGCTGATCATGGACACCGCGATCATCAATGTCGCGCTGCCGTCGGTCGGCGACGACCTCGGCTCCGGCTCGGCCGGTCTGTCCTGGGTGGCCAACGCGTATCTGATCACCTTCGGCGGGCTGCTGCTGCTCGGCGGCCGCACCGCCGATCTGCTCGGCCACCGGCGGCTCTACCTCACCGGCCTCGGACTGCTGGCCGCCGCCTCCGCGGCCGGCGGCATCGCCGGGACGGCGGGCGCGCTGATCGCCGCGCGGGCGGTGCAGGGCGTGGGGGCCGCACTCGCCGCCGCCGCGGCGTTCGCGCTGCTGCTCAACCTCTTCCCGGACGGGCCCGGCCGGCACAAGGCGCTCGGCGTGTTCGCCGCGATGGGCGGACTCGGCGGTGTACTGGGCACCGTGCTCGGTGGCGTACTCACCGATCTGCTCGGCTGGCGCTCCACGTTCTGGCTCAATGTGCTCGGCGGTCTTGTGCTCGGGTTACTCGCACTGCGCTTTCTCGACGGGGGGACGCGCAGCGCACAGCCCGGCTTCGACGTCGGCGGCGCGCTCACCGCCACCGGCGGCCTCGGCCTGATCGCGTACGCACTCGTCGGCGCGGGCGAGGCGGGCTGGACCTCCCCGCGCACGCTCGCCGCCGGCGGCGCCGGTCTCGCCCTCCTCGCCGCCTTCGCCGTCGTCGAGTCGAGGATCGCCCGCCCGCTGGTGCCACCCGCCGTGCTGCGCCGGCCCGCACTGCGCCTCGCCAACCTCCTCAGCGCGCTGGCCCAGATGGCGCTGTTCCCGATGTTCTTCCTGGTCAGCCTCTATCTGCAGAGCGTGCTCGGACAGTCCCCGCTGACCGGCGGCCTCGGACTGCTGCCGCTGTCGCTCGTCGTCGTCGCCGTCGCGCCGCAGACCGGCCGTCTCATCCTCCGTATCGGGCTCGGATCCACCATGAGGCTCGGCTTCGCACTGCTCTTCGCCGGCATGGTCTGGCTGGCGCTCGCGCTCGCCGCCGACGGCACCTTCCTCAGCACGGTCCTCGCGCCCAGCATGGTCCTCGGCATCGCTCTGCCGCTGGTCATGGTCACCACCAATGTGGCCGCCACCGCGGACGCCGCGCCCGAGGAGACCGGGCTCGCCTCCGGACTCATCAACACCAGCCAGCAGTTCGGCTCGGTCCTCGGACTCGCCGTCCTGGTGGCCGTCGCGACCACCGGCACCGGGGCGGCTGACGGGGCCGGCGCCGAGACCGCCGGCTTCCGGTCCGCGCTGCTGGTCGGCGCCGGCTTCGCGGCCCTGGCCGCCCTGCTCTCCGTACGGCTGCGACTGCCCGTACCCGCGATGGCGCCGCCACGCCAGGACCGCGTGGGCGGCGCCGTGGAGTGACCGTGTGCGGCGCGAAAGCGTGCGGAGAACGCATGCGGCGAACAGCGTCCGGTGACCGCGTGACGCCGGCCGCTCCGCATCCCACCCACTGAATCGATGTTGCCCGAGGGGGGCATTCCGTTGACCCTGTACGACCTTGTCGCGCCCGGTCTCGATCTGCGCGGTGAACCGCGTTACCGGATAGCCGAGATACGCGCGGCCGACCCGCTCGGCGCCGACGCGCTGCTCGCCGCGCTGCCCACGATGAACGCCGACGCCGATGTGCCCGCGCTCACCGTCGCCCTGCGCACCCTCGTACCCGACCCCGACCGGGTCGCCGCGCTCGGCGTCACCGACGCGCTCGCCGCCATGCGCGACCTCGGCATCCTCCTCGGCTCCCTCAAACGCCACGGCACCGAACCCGTCGCCGCCGTGCCCGAAGTCCTGCCGGTGCTCGAGGAGCTGGGACGGCGCACCGACATGGTGCCGCGCGACACGGTGCACCACTACACGACCTGGAACCCGCTCGGACCCCGGCAGCGGATGTACACGGGCGACAAGATGGAGGGCAACCTCCAGGACGCCGTGCGGATGGTCTTCCCGAGCCTGGTCGCCGCACTCGACACCTGCGCGGAACTGGCCCGCCTGGAACCGTACGAACCCGGCTTCGCCCTCGCGCTCGACCGTATGGCGCAGCATGTGCAGTCCATGGTCGACTCCATCGACTTCACCGTCGCCAATGTCTCACCGGTCTTCTTCGCGCAGGAGATGCGCTCCTACTTCGAGGAGATCGACGTCGCGGGCCACGAATACCTCGGCCCGGCCGCCGCCCAGGTGCCGCTCTGGCTGGTCGATCTGACGCTGTGGCAGTGCGACCGCAGCAACCCCGCATACGACGAGTTCCTCCGCGAATCGGTGCAGTACAGCCTCCCCTCCTGGCGCGACCACTTCGCCAGGCACCAGGGCGGGACCTCCGCCGTCTCCAAGCTCTCCGCCGCCATCAGCTGGGAGGCGGTCGACCGGCTGCCGCCGCAGCTCGCCGCGTCCGCGGTCTCCCTCACCCGGGTGCTGCGCATCCTCAAGACCTTCCGCGCCCGCCATATGACCGTCGCCCGCAAGGCGTACAGCGACGAGGTGCGTCTGTACGAGATGGGCAGCGGAGGGGCCCCGATCGCACTGCTGCGCTCGGTGCTCGATCTCACCAGGGACAACGAGACCCTCGTACGCCGCTCCGTCGAGCGGCCGCACACCCCCGCTGCCTGACCGTCCCAGGAGGTCCGTCCCCCATGACCCACATAATGATCGCCGGCGGTGGCATCGCCGGCCTCACCGCGGCACTCGCCCTGCACACCGCCGGATTCGAGAGGATCACCGTCGTCGAGACGGCCCGCCGGATCCAGCCGGTCGGCGCCGGGCTGAACCTCATGCCCAACGCGGTACGCGAACTCGACGCGCTCGGGCTGCTCGACCGGCTCGAGGAGCTGGCCGTACGGACCCGTGAGCTGCGCTACTACCACTGCCGCGGCGGACTCGTCTCCCGCGAGCCGCGCGGTCTCGGCGCCGGGTACCACTGGCCGCAGCTCTCCATCCAGCGCGGCGACCTCCAGCTGGCCCTCGCCGACGCGGTACGCGAACGGCTCGGCCCCGGCGCGCTCGTGGGCGGCGTCCGGGTCATCGGCCTCGACCCGCTTCCCGACGGCCGGCCCCGCGTCCAGCTGGAGCACCGCGACGGCGCACGGCGCGGCAAGGCCTCCCTCGAACCGGATGTCCTCATCGGCGCCGACGGCATCCGCTCGACGGTGCGCGCGGCCCTCAACCCGGGCGAGGGCGAGCCGCCGTGGAACGGCATGCTCGTGTGGCGCGGCGTCTCCTCGCTGCCCGCCCATCGGATCGGCACCTTCATGTTCATCGCGGGCGACGACCGGCAGAAGGCCGTCGTCTACCCGATGACCGAGCCCGCCGGGGACACCGGCGAGGTGCTCGTCAACTGGGCGCTCGCGATGCCTGCCGACTCCATCGACGACGCTACGCGCGGAGACTGGAACCGGCCGGTGCCGGTCGCCACATTCCTGCACCACTACGAGGGCTGGGACTTCGACGGCGTCAGCGTCCCCGAAGTGCTCCGGGCCGCCGACACCGCCTTCGAGTACCCGATGGTGGACCGCGAGCCGCTCGCGCGCTGGTCGTACGGCCGTACGACGCTGATCGGCGACGCCGCCCACGCCATGTACCCGATCGGCTCCAACGGCGCGACCCAGTCCATCGTCGACGGCCGCGCGCTGGCCCACGCCATGGCCCGGTACCCGGATCCGGTCGAGGCGCTGGCCGCTTACGAGGCGGAGCGCAGGCCCGCCATGACCGAGCTTCAGCGGGCGAACCGGCAGCTGGGCCCCGAGGTCGTCATCAATATGGCTCATGAGCGTGCGCCGGACGGCTTCACCGACATCCACGAGGTGATACCTGCGCGGGAACTCGCCGAGATCGCCGCCCGGTATGCGGCGACCGGAGCCTTCGACCCGGAGACCGTCAACCAGGGTTCCCCGTACGGCATTTCGACGCGTTCGCCTCGCTGAGTGCCCCCGCGGGCGCCCGCCGGACGACCGCGCGCCGTGGTTGAGGAGGCGCGGCTACCACTACCGTCTGGGGTGACGGAGAGGCGCACACCGTCGTGCGTCCCCTCGGATGCGTACCTCCCCTGCGAAGGTGGGACCCGTGAAGGCCATTCGTCGATTCACCGTCCGCCCCGTCCTCCCCGAACCGCTCAGCCCGCTCAGCGATCTGGCGCGCAATCTGCGCTGGTCCTGGCACACCGAGACCCGTGACCTCTTCCAGGCCGTCGACCCCGAGGGATGGCAGGCGGCGGGCGGCGACCCCGTGCGGCTGCTCGGGGCCGTGTCCGCCGCCCGACTGGCCGAGCTGGCCGGAGACCGGCGCTTTCTGCGCAGACTGACCGCCGTGGCCGACGACCTGGACGACTATCTGCTCGGGCGCAGGTGGTACCAGGCACACAGCGGCACCTCCGATGTCATCGACCCCGATGCGCCGGAATTCCCGGCCGCGGTCGCCTACTTCTCCCCGGAGTTCGGCGTCACCGCCGCGCTCCCGCAGTACTCCGGCGGCCTCGGCATCCTCGCCGGCGACCATCTCAAGGCAGCCAGCGACCTCGGCGTACCGCTCATCGGCGTCGGGCTGCTCTACCGCCACGGCTACTTCCGCCAGTCGTTGTCCCGCGACGGCTGGCAGCAGGAGCACTACCCGCTTCTCGATCCGAACGAGCTCCCGGTGAGCCTGCTGCGGGAGGCCGAGGGGACACCCGTCCAGGTGTCTCTCGCGCTGCCCGGCGGGCGTTCGCTGCGCGCGCACATCTGGGTCGCCCAGGTCGGCCGCGTACCGCTGCTGATGCTCGACTCGGACGTCGAGGAGAACGGCCCGGGCGAGCGCGATGTCACCGACCGGCTGTACGGCGGCGGCAGCGAGCACCGGCTGCTGCAGGAGATGCTCCTGGGGATCGGGGGAGTACGGGCGGTACGTGCGTACTGCCGGCTGGCCGGCCACCCCGCGCCCGAGGTGTTCCACACCAACGAGGGGCACGCCGGCTTCCTCGGCCTGGAGCGCATCCGCGAACTGGGTGACACGGGCCTCGACTTCGACGCGGCCCTGGAGGCGGTCCGGGCCGGGACCGTGTTCACCACACACACGCCGGTGCCCGCCGGGATCGACCGTTTCGACCGCGAGCTCGTCGCACGCCACTTCGGCGACCGCGGGGAGCTGGCCGGAGTCCCGGTCGAGAAGGTGCTCCAGCTCGGTATGGAGACCTATCCGGGCGGCGAGCCCAATCTCTTCAACATGGCGGTGATGGGGCTGCGGCTGGCCCAGCGCGCCAACGGGGTTTCCGTCCTGCACGGGGCGGTGAGCCGCGGTATGTTCGCCGGCCTGTGGCCCGGCTTCGACGCCGAGGAGGTGCCGATCACCTCGGTCACCAACGGGGTGCACGCGCCGACCTGGGTGGCTCCCGAGGTGTTCCGGCTCGGTGCGCGCCAGATCGGCCCGGGCCGCACCGAGGACGCCCTGTCCGTGGGCGACTCCGAGCGCTGGGACGCCGTCGCGGACATCGCGGACGCCGACATCTGGGAGCTCCGCCGCGCGCTGCGTGAACAGCTGGTCCTGGAGGTACGGGAGCGGCTGCACGCCTCCTGGCGGCAGCGCGGCGCGGGCGCGGCCGAACTGGGCTGGATCGACGGGGTGCTCGACCCCGACGTACTGACCATCGGGTTCGCCCGCCGGGTCCCCTCGTACAAACGGCTCACTCTGATGCTGCGCGACCGCGACCGGCTGATGGAGCTGCTGCTCCACCCCACCAGGCCCATCCAGATCGTCGTCGCGGGCAAGGCGCATCCGGCGGACGACAGCGGTAAGCGGCTGGTGCGGGAGCTGGTGCGGTTCGCCGACGATCCGCGGGTCCGCCATCGCATCGTCTTCCTGCCCGACTACGGCATGGCGATGGCGCAGAAGCTCTACCCGGGCTGCGATGTGTGGCTGAACAATCCGCTGCGGCCGCTGGAGGCCTGCGGGACGAGCGGGATGAAGGCCGCGCTGAACGGCTGCCTCAACCTGTCCGTGCTCGACGGCTGGTGGGACGAGTGGTTCGAGCCGGACTTCGGCTGGGCCATTCCCACCGCGGACGGCTCGGCCACCGACGACGACCGCCGCGACGAGCTGGAGGCGAGCGCGCTGTACGAGCTGATCGAGGAGCGGGTGGCACCCCGCTTCTACGACCGCAACGGCAGCGGACTGCCCGAGCGCTGGATCGAGATGGTCCGCCGGACGCTGACCACGCTCGGTCCCAAGGTGCTCGCCGGCCGCATGGTGCGCGAGTACGTGGAGCGCTTGTACGCCCCGGCCGCCCAGGCCCACCGTTCCCTGAACGCGGACACCGCAAGCGAGTTGGCGGCCTGGAAGTCCCGGGTGCGCAGTGCCTGGCCTCGGGTGGCCGTCGACCATGTGGAGGCCCTCGAACAGGCCGCGCCCGCGGGCACGGCCGAGCTGGGCTCCACTCTCGCGCTCCGGGTACGGGTCGCCCTGGGCGGCCTTCAGCCGGACGATGTGGAGGTGCAGGCGGTGGCGGGCCGGGTCGACTCCGACGACGCGATCGCCGGCGCCCAGACCACCCCGCTGAAGCCGACGAGCGGCCCCGACCTGGATGGCCGCTGGGTGTACGAGGGCCCGCTCGCGCTCGACCGTACGGGCCCCTTCGGCTACACGGTGCGGATCCTGCCGGACCACCGACTGCTCGCCGCCAGTGCGGATCTGGGGCTGGTCGCGCTGCCGACGGAGGCCACGGGGGAGGGCGCGGGCGTGCTGATGCGCTGATGCGTTGATCAATGGGGTTGGTGCGCTGATTCACGGTGATGTCCGCGCATTGCCGCAGGGCGAACCCGGCCGCATCCGCGGCCGGGTTCGCCCATGTGTAAGGCCCGAGCCTTCAGCGACGGGATTGACCCGGTCTTTCTTCACACCTTGAACTCGAAGCCTTGACGTGCTCATGGGATGCCTTTAGTTTCCTCACCCATCATGGCGTTCACTCTTACGCTCAACGTTCATATGAGTGAACTCAGTTGGAGAGCGATCCCACCCGGAAGGCCACCCCCCATGCGTACCGGATCACGCGCCCTGCGCCGACCAAGAGCGCTTCTGCTCGCCCTCGCCGCAGTCCTGGCCTCAGCCCTGGCCGCGGTGCTGACAGCCCCGGCATCAGCCGTCAAGGACACCGCTCAACAGGCCGCCGCACCCGCGGCGTTCACCCACCCCGGCGTGCTCGTCGGCCGCCCCCAGCTCGACTTCGTGAAGGCGAAGGTCAAGGCCGGCGCCGAGCCCTGGAAGTCCGCCTACGATCAGCTGCTCAGCAGCAAGTACGCCTCGCTGTCGCGTACCGCCAAGCCCCGCGCGGTCGTCGAGTGCGGCTCGTACTCCAACCCCAACATCGGCTGTACGGACGAGCGCGAGGACGCCATCGCCGCGTACACCCTCTCGCTGGCCTGGTACATCGGCGGGGACAGCCGGTACGCCAGGAAGTCGATGGAGATCATGGACGCCTGGTCCGCCGTGATCAAGAACCACACCAACAGCAACGCCCCGCTGCAGACCGGCTGGGCCGGATCCTCCTGGCCCCGGGCCGCCGAGATAGTCAAGTACACCTACAGCTCCTGGCCGAACTCCCCTCGCTTCGGCACCATGCTGCGCACTGTCTACCTCCGCGAGGTGATCAACGGCTCGCACTCCAACGGCAACTGGGAGCTGAGCATGACGGAGGCCGCGATCGGTATCGCCGTCTTCCTGGAGGACCGCGGCGCCTACGACAAGGCCGTCGCCACATTCCGCGGCCGCGTTCCCGCGTACATCTATCTGACCTCCGACGGCTCGCTGCCGAAGACCGCACCCGGCTCCGGTCTCGACACCCGCGACAAGATCATCAAGTACTGGCAGGGCCAGTCGACGTTCATGGACGGTCTCAGCCAGGAGACCTGCCGCGACCTCACCCACACCGGATACGGACTCTCCGCCATCTCGCACATAGCCGAGACCAGCCGTATCCAGGGCCGGGACCTCTACCCGGAGGTCGCCGACCGGCTTCGGCACGCGCTCGGGCTGCATGCCAAGTATCAGCTCGGCACGCCCGTGCCCGGCAACCTCTGCAACGGCAGCCTCAAGGACAAGCTCGGCCCCGTCACCGAGGTCGGCTTCAACGCCCTGCACAACCGCATGGGCATCGACATGAACAACACCCAGCGCCTCACCGAGCAGCAGCGGCCCGCGGGCTCGAACAACCTGTTCGTGGCGTGGGAGACCCTGACGCACGCCGGCAACCCCGCGTAGAACGCGGAAGCTGCCCGGGGGCTCGGCCCCCGGGCAGCTTCTTGCGTCAAGGCTCAGACCTTCGGTCGGTTCAGAAGGTGAGCTTGAAGCTGTTGATGTAGCCGGTGTCGTAGGCCGCCTTGTCCTGGACCCGCAGCTTCCAGGCGCCGTTGGCGACCTCGGAGGAGGCGTTGACCGTGTACGTCGCCTGGACGTTGTCCGCCGAGTCGGAGGAGCTGAACGGCTTCAGGTTGTACACCGTTCCGTCCGGGGCGACCAGGTCGACGACCAGGTCCCCGCGCCAGGTGTGGATGATGTCCACGCCCACCTTGAGGGTGGCCGGGGCGTTGCCCGTACGGCCCGTGACGTTGACCGTCGAGGTGACAGCCGCGCCGTTGTCCGGGATCGCGACGTCAGCGGTGTTCTCGAAGACCGTGCCGCCGGGGTCCGGGTCGCCGCCGCCGGGGCGGGCGCCGACGTTGATGCCGGCCCACGCGTCGGTCACGGACTTGACCTCGGCGCTGGTGGCTCCGTACAGCTCCGTCGCCACCGCGATGGTGCCGGTGCGCGCCGACGCGTAGTTGGTCGTGGAGTTGAACTTCGTGGTGAGCGCCTTGAACCAGATGAGCGAGGCCTTGTCGCGGCCGATGCCGGTCACGGGCAGACCGTCGGAGGTCGGCGAGTCGTAGTTGACGCCGTTGATGACCTTGGCGCCGCTGCCCTCGGAGAGCAGGTAGTACCAGTGGTTCGCCGGGCCCGAGGAGTAGTGCACGTCGACGCCGCCGATACCCGAGTACCAGGCGTCCTTGGACGCGCCGTCCTTGCTCGGCTTGTCCATGTAGCGCAGCGGGGTGCCGTCGCCGTTGATGTCGATCTTCTCGCCGACCAGGTAGTCACCCTTGTCCTGGGCGTTGTTGGCGTAGAACTCGACGGCCGCGGCGAAGATGTCGGACGTCGCCTCGTTGAGACCGCCGGACTCGCCGCTGTAGACGAGCTTCGCGGTGGCGGCGGTGACGCCGTGGGTCATCTCGTGCGCGGCCACGTCGATGGACGTGAGCGGCTTGGCGTTGCCCGAGCCGTCGCCGTACGTCATGCAGAAGCAGCTGTCCTGCCAGAACGCGTTGACGTACGCGTTGCCGTAGTGGACACGGGAGTACGCGCCGACACCGTCACCGCGGATGCCGGAGCGGCCGTGCACGTTCTTGTAGTAGTCCCAGGTGAGCCCGGCGCCGTAGGCGGCGTCCGCGCCGGCGGTCTCCGGGTCGGAGGCCTGGCCGTTGCCCCAGACGTCGTCCGCACCCGAGTACAGGGTGCCGGTGCCGCTGGAGCCGTGGTTCAGGTTGTACGTCTTGTGGTTGCCTCGCCCGGAGTCGGTGAGGTTGTACGTGGAGCCGGACTGCACGCTGCCGACCGTCACCGAGCCGCTGTACTGCGTGTTGCCGGTGCCGTTCTCGACGGCCTGCCACTCGAAGAGCTTCTTGCCGGTGGAGGCGTCGGTGACGACGTGCAGCTCGTTCGGGGTGCCGTCGTCCTGGAGGCCGCCGACGACGGTCTCGTACGCGAGAGTCGGCGTGCCCGACGCCAGCCAGACCACCTTGCGCGGTGCGCGGTCGGCCTTGGCCTTCGCCGAGCCCGCCGCCTTGGCCGCGCCCAGCGCCTGCTTCTCGGCGGTGGCCGGAGCGACGTCGGCGCTGGTGTCGATGTTCTTCAGGACCGACCTGGAGGCCTTGCTGACCGACTCGGTGGCGCCCGCCTTGGTCTCGGCGACCACCAGGTCGCCGCCGAGGACCGGGAGTCCGGCGTAGGTGCGCTCGTAGCGGGTGTGCGTGGTGCCGTCACGGTCCTGCGTGACGTCCCGCACGACGAGCTTCTCCTGGGCGGTGAGGCCCAGTTCCTTGGCGGTCGCCGCCGTGGTGGCGCTCGCCTTGCGGATCAGCTCGGCGCGCTGCGCGGGGCTGAGGTTCAGCGGCAGGGCGCCGGGGTCGGCCTTCCCTGCCCTCGCTGCCGCCGGGGCGGCGGTCGCCGCCGGTTCGGCCGATGACGTACCCGTCTGGAATCCGACCGCCAGGAGGGCGGCGGTGGCTATGAGAGCTCCGGTTGCGGTGGTGCGCCGGCGAGGCGTGGGTCTCACGCGAACTCCTTCTGCGAGGGGGGTACCGGTCGGCTGGGTGGGGCCGGCCGGGCAGAGCATGCGGAGCGTGTGGTAATGGGTCGGGGGAAGAGTGACAGGACTGAACGTCCCCTGTCAGGACCGCGTCAACAAGTTGGCCGGAAATCGTCCGCTGCGTGAATAGTCATGTTCGTTAAGCGGACGTTTCGTTGATCATCACCGCGATGCCGTCGAGCGTTCGGCGCAGCCCGAACTCGAAGAGCGTGTCGAGGTCCAGCTCGAACTCGTCCTGTATGAACAGAGTGTTGAGCAGCGGATAGTTCCCGGTCGCGGCGATCGCTTCGAAGTGTGGCTCGTTCCGTGCCATCCACTCGTCGTCCGACATTCCGGTGTCCTGCTCCGCCTGGGTCTCCAACTCCGCGGCCATGGCCAGCCCTTGGACGTACGCGAAGAGCGCGAGGTGGGTGTGGAACATCTGGAAGGGGGTCAGGCCGGTGCCGAGCAGGGCGCGCAGCACCCACTCGGTGTACTTCATCGCGTTCGGCGAGACGGTCGGCCGGGTGATGGAGGCCATCGCCTGCGCCATCCACGGGTGGCGGGCGTATACGGCGCGGAGCCAGCGAGCGGCGTGCTCGAGCGCCTCGCGCCAGTCGGCCGGAACCGGCCCCATCGGCTTTTCGCCGCAGACCGCGTCCGTCATCAGCCGGATCAGCTCGGCCTTGCCCGGCACATGCCGGTAGAGCGCCATGGTGGAGGTGGCGAGCGAGGTGGCGATCCGCCGCATGGAGAGCGCCGGCAGGCCCTCGGCGTCGGCGAGCGCGATCGCGGTGTGCACGATGCGTGCGCGGGTCAGCCCCGGCTCGACAGTTGCGCCGGCCGGGTGGGCCGAGGTGGGCGGCGGGTGCGCGGCGGCGGCCCGGGTGACCACGGTGCCGACGCCCGGCACGGGTCTGACGAGGCCCTCCTGACGCAGGGCGGCCAGGGCCTTCGTCGCGGTCGCCATCGCCACGCCCCACTCCTGGGTGATCGCGCGGGTGGACGGGACGCGGTCGCCGGGGGAGAGCTCGCCGGAGGCGATACGGCGACGCAGCTCGGTGGCGATCCTCAGATAGGGCGGTTCGGTCTGCATGGCGAGTGAGTGTACTAGTGCACAGCTGACGCCGTACGCCCTCATGACCTGTGTATTTACTGGACCGTCGGGTGAAGCGCACTAGAGTGCACCAGGGGGTTGTTTGCGGTGTACGCAGGTGGCTGCTTCGCTCCCCGTATGTCACCTGACGCACACACCGCGGGCCCGCGCGCCGGCCGCCGCGAATGGACCGCCTTCGGCGTCCTGATGCTGCCCCTCCTTCTGGTCTCCATGGATGTCTCCATCCTCTACTTCGCGATCCCTTCCATCAGCGAGGACCTGCGGCCCGGCGCCACGCAACAGCTGTGGATACTCGACATGTACAGCTTCGTCCTCGCCGGGCTCCTCATCACCATGGGCGCGTTGGGCGACCGCGTCGGCCGGCGCCGGCTGCTCCTCGCGGGCGCGGGACTCTTCGGCGCCGCCTCGGCGGCCGCGGCGTACGCGCAGAGCCCCGGTGCCCTGATCGGCGCCCGCGCGCTGCTCGGCGTCGGCGGCGCGTGCCTGATGCCGTCCACACTCGCGCTCATCCGCAACCTCTTCAGGGATGCCAAGCAGCGCTCCACCGCGGTCACCCTGTGGACGCTGGTCATGGCCACCGGCATCTCCTTCGGCCCTGTCGTCAGCGGCGCGCTGCTCGAACACTTCTGGTGGGGCTCGGTCTTCCTGATCAACCTGCCCGCGATGGCACTGCTGCTCGTGCTCGCGCCGCTGCTGCTGCCCGAGTTCAGGACCGAGGCGCGCGGGAAGTTCGACGTACTGAGCGCGTTCCTCTCGCTCGCGGCGCTGCTTCCGGTGATCCATGGCATCAAGGAGCTGGCCAAGCACGGCTACGAGACCCTGCCCGCTCTCGGCATCACGGCCGGCCTCGCGATCGGCGTGCTCTTCGTACGCCGTCAGGGCCGGCTGCCGCATCCGATGGTGGACCTGGCGCTCGTCCGCCGCCCGGCGTACGGGGGTTCGGTGCTGGTGAACCTCCTCGCGATGGCCGCGACCGTCGGCTTCGCGGTCTTCATCACCCAGTACCTCCAGGCGGTGCTGGGCAAGAGCCCCTTCGAGGCGGCACTGTGGAGCCTGGTCCCGGCGGTGGGTGTGATGCTCGCGGCGCCGACGGGCGCGGTACTTGCGCGGCGCATCGACCGTTCGTATGTGATGGGCGGCGGGTTCCTGGTCTCCGCGGCGGGCTTCGCGTGGCTGACCCAGGTGCGTACGGACTCGGCGCTCGGATGGGTCCTGGTGGCGTGCTCGGTCTATGCGGCGGGCCTGGTCACCGCGATGACCCTCGCGAACGAACTGGCCCTGGGCGCGGCCCCGCCCGAGCGCGCGGGTGCGGCGGCGGCGGTCCTGGAATCGGGCCAGGAGCTGGGTGGCGCGCTGGGCATGGCGATCCTGGGCTCGATCGGCGCGGCGGTGTACGGCCACGACATGACGGGTGCGGCGGGCGCGGGGCGGGAGACGCTGGGCGGCGCGACGGCGGTGGCGGGGCACCTGCCGGCGGATGCGGCGGAGAGCCTGCTGGTGGCGGCACGGGAGGCGTTCACGCACGGGATGGGTTACGCGGCGGCGGGGGCGGGGGTGCTGATGGGGTGCGCGGCGGCGGCGTCGTTCGCACTGCTGCGGGACGCGCGGGAGGAACGTGCGGTGGAGGTCCTGGTGGGGTGAAGGGTCCGTCCCCCTGCCCGGACGGGTCAGGACCCCCTCGTGGCCCGCGGAGCGGGTGGGTCAGCGGGTGGTGAGCACCATCCGGAAGCGGGCGGCGCCGGACATCATCCTCTGGTACGCCGCATCGGCCTGGTCCAGCGGCACGATCTCGGTCATCGGGCGGATCCCGTGCAGGGCGCTGAACGCCATGGTGTCCTGCACGTCCTGCGCGGTGCCGGCCGGGTGGCCGCGGATGATCTTGCCGCTCATGAGGAGCTGGTTCGGGCTGATTCCCAGCGGCTCGGCATCCGCGCCGATGACCACCAGCTCGCCGCGGGGGCGGAGCCCTTCCACGGTTGCCGTGATGGCGTCGGAGTTGGCGGCGGTGGCCAGGACCACCTTGGCGCCGCCGAGGGACTGCAGCGCGTCCGCGACGCTGGTGTCCGCCGTGCTGTCGATGTAGTGGTGCGCGCCGAGCTGCTTGGCGAAGTCGGCCTTGGCGGCTCCGCGGGCGATGGCCACGGTCTCGAAGCCCATCGCGGCGGCGTACTTCACCCCCAGATGGCCGAGGCCGCCGATGCCCAGTACGGCGACCAGGTCGCCCGGCCGGGCGGAGCTGCGCCGCAGCCCGTTGTACGTGGTCACCCCCGCGCAGGCCAGGGGCGCCGCATCGGTCTCCGCCAGCGCGTCGGGGATCCGGGCCAGGGCGTCCTGCGGTGCGATCACCTTTTCGGCGAAACCCCCGTCGTACGCCCATCCGGGGACCTTCAGGTTCTCGCACACCATGAAGTCGCCCTGTCTGCAGGGCGTGCAGTGGCCGCAGCTGCCGCCGAACCAGCCCACCGCCACCCGGTCGCCCACCTTCCAGCCGCTGTATGTTCCCTCGCCGAGCTCCTCGATGTGCCCGGCGATCTCATGCCCGGCGACCAGCGGAAACCGGACGCCCGGCAGCAGGGCGTTCACGAAAACGGCGTCGCTGTGGCAGATCCCGCAGGCCTCCACGGCAATCCGTACGTGGCCGGGACCCGGCTGCGGTACCTCACGCTCGACGATCTCCAACGGACCGCCGACGGCGCCGACCTGCGCGACTCGATACGTGCTCATCTGGATCTCTCCCGGGTACGGGTAGGAAAACCCCCGAACCAGCAGACCAGCTCCGGACCGATCGCGCGCGCCGAATGGAGCCGGCGAGCCCCGTCGTCATCAGCCGCCGGATACACGCCCGCACGCGCCGGCGCCGAGGACGCACCGCAACCTCACCCCACCACGCTGTCCCGCCACGCCCGGTGCAGGCCCGCGAAGCGGCCCTCCCCGGCGATCAGCCGGCCCGGCGCGCCGTCCTCCACGATGCGGCCGTGCTCCATCACGAGCACCCGGTCCGCGATGTCCACCGTCGACAGGCGGTGCGCGATCACGACCGCCGTGCGCCCGTGCAGCACCGTGTCCATCGCGCGCTGCACCGCCCGTTCGCCCGGGATGTCGAGCGAGCTCGTCGCCTCGTCGAGGATCAGTACCGCCGGGTCGGCGAGCAGCGCGCGGGCGAAGGCCACCAGTTGTCGCTGGCCGGCGGAGATCCGGCCGCCCCGTTTGCGTACGTCCGTGTCGTAGCCGTCCGGCAGGCCGCTGATGAAGTCGTGCGCGCCGATCGCCTTCGCCGCCCGCTCGATCTCCTCGCGGGACGCGTCCGGCCGCCCGATCGCGATGTTCTCCGCGACCGTCCCGGAGAACAGGAACGCCTCCTGGGTCACCATCACCACGCCGCGCCGCAGCTCCGGCGTCGCCAGTTCGCGCAGCTCGACGCCGTCGAGGAGGACCCTGCCCTCCGTAGGGTCGTAGAAGCGGGCCAGCAGCTTGGCGAGCGTGGACTTGCCCGCGCCGGTCGAGCCGACGACGGCGACGGTCTGGCCGGCCGGGATCGTCAGATCGAAGCGGGGCAGCACCTCGCCGCCGGTGCGGTAGGCGAAGCGGACGCCGTCGAAGACGACCTCGCGGCCCGGGTGGCCGGAGCGGCGGGCCGGCAGTTCCTTCGGGTCCTGTGCCTCCGGGACGGACGGGGTCTGGGCCAGCAGGCCCGCGATCTTCTCGAGTGAAGCCGCCGCGGACTGGTAGGAGTTGAGGAACATTCCGAGCCGGTCGATCGGGTCGTACAGACGCCGCAGATAGAGGACGGCGGCGGCCAGCACACCGAGCGCCAGCGTGCCGTCCGCGACCCGGTACGCGCCCCACAGCACGATGCCGGCGACAGCGGCGTTGGCGACGAGCCGGGAGCCGACGACGTAGCGCGCCATCTCCAGCAGCGCGTCGCCGTTGGTGCGCTCATGGCGGTGGTTGAGGGCCTGGAACTCCGCGTCGTTGGCGCGCTCGCGGCGGAAGGCGCGCACCGGCCGGATGCCGTTCATCGTCTCCGCGAACTTGACGATGACGGCGGCGATCGCCGTGGACCGGATGCTGTAGACGGTTTTGGCGCGGTGCTGGTAGAGCCGTACGAGCAGATAGAGCGGGGCGAACGAGAGCACCGCGAGCCCGCCGAGTCCGAGGTCGAGCCAGAGCAGCATCGCCGAGATGTAGACGAAGGCGAGGACGACCGTGATCAGTTCCTGGAGGCCTTCGCTGAGCAGCTCCCGCAAGGACTCGACATCGGTGGTCGACCGGGAGATCAGCCGGCCCGAGGTGTACCGCTCGTGGAAGTCGACGCTCAGGGCCTGCGCGTGGCGGAAGATCCGGCCGCGCAGATCGAGGAGCACGTCCTGGTTGACGCGGGCGGCCGCGCGGATGAAGGAGTACTGCAGGACACCGGCGCCGAACGCGCACAGGGCGTACCCGACGGCGACGGCGATCAGCGGCCCGTAGTCGTGCGCGCGGAAGGCCGGTACGCCGCGGTCGATGGCGTACGCGACGAGGAGCGGACCGGCCTGGACGGCGGCCTGCTGGAGCAGCAGGAGCAGCGCGGCGGTGGTGACGAACCGGCGCCGGGGTGCGAGCAGCGACCGCAACAGGGTGCCGGTCGCGCCCTGCGGCGCGGGCAGCGCATCCCGGTCGAACGGGTCGTCCCTGACCGGCGCCGGCTCAGGTACGGGCGGCGTCGCGCCGCCCGTACGGTCGTCCTCGCCGTCGGCGTACGGCTCGGTGGTCGTCGATGACGACGTCATCGGGCACCCTCCTCGGCGTCGGTCTCCTGGGCATCCGCGCCGGACATCAGCCAGGCGTACTCCCCATTCGTACGCAGCAGTTCCTGGTGAGTGCCGACCGCCGCGATCCGCCCGCCCGACAGCAGCGCCACCCGGTCCGCCAGCATCACCGTCGACGGGCGGTGCGCCACCACCAGCGCCGTCGTGTCCTCCAGCACCCTGCGCAGTGCCGCCTCCACCAGCGCCTCCGTATGCACATCCAGCGCCGACAGCGGGTCGTCGAGCACCAGGAAGCGCGGCTGCCCGACGACCGCCCTGGCCAGGGCCAGGCGCTGTCGCTGTCCGCCGGAGAGGCTGAGGCCCTGCTCGCCGACCTGAGTGTCGGCGCCGTGCGGCAGCGACTGCACGAACCCCGCCTGCGCGATGTCCAGGGCCCGGCCCAGCTCCTCGCCGCCCGCGCCCTCCGCGCCCATCAGTACGTTCTCGCCGACGCTCGCCGAGAACAGCGTCGGTTCCTCGAAAGCCACGGACACCAGCTCGCGCAACCGCTCCCGAGGCATGGCCGCGATGTCCTCCCCGTCCAGCGTGATCCGGCCGGCGGTCAGCTCGTGCAGTCGCGGTACGAGCGCGGTGAGCGTGGTCTTACCGGAGCCGGTTCCGCCGACCAGGGCCATGGTCTCGCCGGGCCGTACCCGCAGATCGATGCGGGCGAGCACGGGCGCGGCGCCGTCGGACGCGTCCGGGTAGCGGAACTCGACGCCCTCGAACCGGAGCCCGTCGGCGCTGCCGGCACCGGACTCGTGCGCGGCCCCGGGCTCGTGCGAACTCCGGGACGCGTCCCAACCCGTGGACTCGTGCGAACCCGTGGTCGACTCCTCCGCCGCGTCCATCACCTCGAAGTACCGCTCCGTCGCCGTCGCCGCCTCCTGGCTCATCGCCAGCAGAAAGCCGATCGACTCCACCGGCCAGCGCAGCGCCAGCGCCGTCGACAGGAACGCGACCAGCGTGCCCGCCGACAGCGCGCCGTCGGCGACCTGGATCGTGCCCAGCACCAGCGCCGCGCCGATCGTCACCTCCGGGATGGTCGTGATCAGCGCCCAGATCCCGGCCAGCAGCCGCGCCTTGCCCAGCTCCGTACCCCGCAACCGCTCCGAAAGCCCCCGGAAGGCGCGGGCCTGGCTGCGGTGGCGGCCGAAGCCCTTGATGATGCGGATGCCGAGCACGCTCTCCTCGACGACCGTCGTCAGATCGCCGACCTGGTCCTGCGCCTGCCGCGCGACGATCGCGTACCGCGACTCGAAGACGGAGCAGAGAATCACCAGCGGCGCGATGGGCGCGAGGAGTACGAGCCCCAGCGTCCACTGCTGGCCCAGCAGAATCACATAGCCGACCAGGATGGTCGTCGCGTTGACCAGCAGGAAGGTCAGCGGAAAGGCCAGGAACATCCGCAGCAGCATCAGATCCGTCGTGCCGCGCGAGAGTAACTGCCCAGACGCCCACCGGTCGTGGAAGGCCACCGGCAGCCGCTGCAGATGCCGGTAGAGATCGGCCCGCATGGCCGCCTCCACGCCGGCCAGCGGCCGGGCCACCAGCCACCGCCGGAAACCGAAGAGCAGCGCCTCGGCGACGCCCAGCAGCAACAGCACCAGCGCACCGAGCCAGACCCCGCCGGGGTCCCGGTCGGCGACCGGGCCGTCCACCATCCACTTCAGGACGAGCGGGATGACCAGGCCGAGACACGAGGCCACGACGGCTACAAATGCCGCGCTGAAAAGGCGCGTTCGGACGGTGCGTACGTACGGCCACAGCCGCAGCAGCGTACGCACGGCGGACCGGTCCCTGGTGGCTGCATGTTTTTCCGACATCAGCGGCGAGCCTACGGTTCACCACTGACATCACTCATCCGATTTTGCCGCCACCGTGCTACGTCGCCGTCACGTCCTGACGCGCAGCAGCAGCACCGACCGCGCCGGCACGGTCACCGTCTCCCCGCCGAGATGCACCGTGCCGGGCGCCGCCTCCTGGTCCTCCCGCGAGGTGTCGACCACCAGCTCGTACGCCTGCGCCCAGGGCGGGCCCGGCAGGTGGAAGTTCGTCGGGCGGTCCGCCGCGTGCAGCACCATCAGAAAGCTGTCGTCCGTCACCTCCGCTCCACGCGCGTCACGTCCCGGGATGTCGCGCCCGGAGAGATAGAGCGCCAGCGTCGACGCCGGGGCGTACCAGTCCCGCTCCGTCATCTCCGCGCCGTGCGGCGTGAACCAGGCGAGATCCCGCAGTCCGTCCGCCGCCCGCGCGCGGCCCGAGAAGAAGGCGCGGCGGCGCAGCACCGGATGCGTGTGGCGCAGGGCGAGCAGCCGGGTCGTCAGCTCCAGCAGTCCGCGCGGGCCCGGCTGCTCGCGGAGTGACCAGTCCACCCAGCTGACCTCGTTGTCCTGGCAGTACGCGTTGTTGCTGCCGCCCTGCGTACGGCCCATCTCGTCGCCCGCGACCAGCATCGGCACGCCCGTCGACACCAGCAGCGTCGTCAGCAGATTGCGCAGCTGCCGCCGGCGCAGCGCGTTGATCCGCGCATCGTCGGTCTCGCCCTCCGCGCCGCAGTTCCAGGACCGGTTGTCGTTCGTGCCGTCGCGGTTGCCCTCGCCATTGGCCTCGTTGTGCTTCTGCTCGTAACTGACCAGGTCGCGCAGGGTGAACCCGTCGTGCGCGGTGACGAAGTTGATCGAGGCGTACGGCCGCCGGCCGCCCCAGGCGTACAGATCGCTGGAGCCCGAGAGCCGGTATCCGAGGTCCCGTACATCGGGCAGCGCGCCGCGCCAGAAGTCCCGTACGGCATCGCGGTAGCGGTCGTTCCACTCCGTCCACAGCGGCGGGAACGCCCCCACCTGGTAGCCGCCGTTGCCCACGTCCCACGGCTCGGCGATCAGCTTTACCCGCCGCAGCACCGGATCCTGCGCGATCACCGCGAGGAACGGGGAGAGCATGTCGACATCGTGCATGGAGCGCGCAAGTGCCGCCGCCAGGTCGAAGCGGAAGCCGTCGACCCCCATTTCGGTCACCCAGTAGCGCAGCGAATCGGTGATCAGCCGCAGCACATGGGGCTGCACCACATGCAGCGTGTTGCCGCACCCGGTGTAGTCCGCGTAGGTCCGGGCGTCCGACTGCAGCCGGTAGTAGCCGCGGTTGTCGATCCCGCGCAGCGACAGCGTCGGACCCAGCTCACCCGCCTCCGCCGTGTGGTTGTAGACGACATCGAGGATGACCTCGATCCCGGCGTCGTGCAGCGCCCGCACCATCCGCTTGAACTCGCCGACCTGCTGACCGGTCGTCCCGCTCGCCGAGTACGCGGCGTGCGGCGCGAAGTAGCCGATGGAGTTGTAGCCCCAGTAGTTGCGCAGCCCGCGCCGCAGCAGATGGTCCTCGTGCGCGTACTGATGCACCGGCAGCAGTTCGACCGCCGTCACCCCGAGCCGCAGCAGATGCTCGATCGCCGCCGGATGCGCGAGACCCGCGTATGTGCCCCGCAGTTCCTCGGGAATGCCCGGATGCAGCTTGGTGAACCCGCGCACATGCAGCTCGTAGATGACCGAGTCCGCCCACGGCGTCTTGGGCCTGCGGTCGTCCATCCACTCGTCGTCGGGGGCGTCATCGTGGACGACGACACCCTTCGGCACGTACGGCGCCGAGTCCCGGTCGTCCCGCACGGTGTCCGCGACATGCTGCTGAGGCCAGTCGCGCACATGCCCGTACACCTCGGCGGGCAGTTCGAACTCGCCGTCCACCGCGCGTGCGTACGGATCGAGCAGCAGCTTCGCCGGATTCCAGCGCGCTCCCGTCCACGGGTCCCAGCGGCCGTGCACCCGGAATCCGTACCGCTGCCCCGGCCGGACCTCGGGCACGAAGCCGTGCCAGATCTCATGGGTCAGTTCGGTCAGCGGCAGCCGTGTCTCGGTGACCGAACCGCCCTCGTCGCCGAACAGGCACAGCTCCACCGACTCCGCCCCGCCCGCCCAGAGTGCGAAGTTCGTACCCGCGACCCCGTCGGGTCCGACCCGGAAACGCGCCCCGAGCGGCGTCGGCGCCCCCGGCCATACGGCCGGCCTGCGGGCGCCCGTTTCTCTGTGGCGGCCGTTGACACCGACTGCCGGGAGTGGGCCGGGAGTTTCGCCCCGCACCCCCTCCTGCACTGTCTCCTGCTCGGCTGCGCTCGACACCTGCCGGCCTCCCGCGGCTCGTCGGGCCCCGCGCACGTACTGCTCACGGCGTCCCGGCCGCGGCACCCCACGCGTGGTCCTCCCACCTGTTCTGCCCGCACTGCTCTCATACCAACATGGCCCCGCGCTCACGTTTCCCCTGGAGGGGGGCGGTCGTTGGTCGGTACGTGAGACATGTACTGAAGCGGGCAGGACGGGGCGCGGCCGTCGTCCTGACATGGGCAGGACTGATGGCCGGGCTGGCCGGATGCACCGGCGGGGCGCTCGAGGTCGGCAACAAGCCTCAGTCGCCCGAGGACGCGATCCAGGTCATCCCCGAGGACGGCGCGAAGGGGGTCGGCCGTGAGGGCCCGCTCATGGTGAAGCTGCCCAGCGGGCGGCTCGAGCGGGTCAAGGTGATGCAGGTGGAGGACGGCCGGCCGGCCGAGGTCCCCGGCGCGGTCTCCGAGGACGGGCTGCGCTGGATGCCGGCCGAGGGCACGCACCTCGATCTGGCCGCCAAGTACAGCGTCGACGTGGTGGCGCTGGACGGACACGGCCACCGTCAGGCCCGCCACACCACCTTCACCACACAGATTCCCGAGCGCCGTTTCATCGGCTACTTCAAACCGGAGAACCGCTCGACCGTCGGCACCGGCATGATCGTCTCCTTCGACTTCAACCGGGAGATCGAGGACCGGGCGGCCGTCGAGCGTGCCATCCGCGTCACCTCCGATCCGCCCGTCGAGGTGGTGGGCCACTGGTTCGGCAAGGAGCGACTCGACTTCCGTCCGAGCGTGTACTGGCAGCCGGGCACCAAGGTCAGGGTCGATGTGCGGCTGCGCGATGTCCAGGCGGCGCCGGGGGTGTACGGCATCCAGCAGAAGACTGTCGCCTTCACCGTCGGCCGCTCACAGGTCTCCCTGGTCGACGCGGCGGCGCACACCATGGAGGTACGGCGCAACGGCGGGATCCTGGCGAAGCTGCCGATCACGGCGGGGGCGCCCAAGGCGACCACGTACAACGGAAAGATGGTGGTCGCGGAGATGTACGACGTGACCAGGATGAACGGTGCGACGGTCGGCTTCAAGAAGAAGGACGGCAAGGGCGAGTACGACATCAAGGATGTGCCGCACGCGATGCGGCTGACCGACTCGGGCACTTTCATCCACGGCAATTACTGGGCCGCGCCGGAGACCTTCGGTTCGGCGAACGTCTCCCACGGCTGCGTCGGGCTGCGCGACGAGAAGGGCGGCAGCTCGGACGCACCGGCGGGCTGGTTCTTCGACCGGTCGCTCATCGGCGATGTGGTCGAGGTCGTCAACTCACGTGACAAGCGGGTCGACCCCGCCAACGGTCTCAGCGGCTGGAACCTGGACTGGAAGGCATGGCAGGAGGGTTCCGCGCTGCGTTGACCCTCGCTGACCTGCAAGGCCCGCACCGTCTCAGGTGAGCCCGGCGGACAAGTTGGGACTGAACGGTGACATTCGTGGGGAGATTCAACTACCCACGGTGTGATTATCTATCGCCGTGCGTGCGTGAGGCGCGCGGGGGTGCGGGCCGTGGCTGCGACCAGGCCGTGCGAGGGGAGAAGACCATTTTGAACGGGCAGCCGATATCGGGGGCATCGGCCGGGGCGGTAGGCGGAAGCAGGCGTGGGGTCGCCGTTCTGCCGGCTCTGGTGCTGGGGGCGTTGCTGGTGCTGGTCACGGCCTGCGGTGGCGGGGGCTCCGACAAGGGCAGTGACGACAAGGACAAGAAGGACGGCGGGAAGGTCGGGAACGCGGCCTCCCAGGCGGTGGTGACCATCGCGCCCAAGGACGGCGCCCGGTCGGTCGCCACCAGCGGCGCACTCAAGGTCACCGCGGACAAGGGCAAGCTGACCACGGTCACGGTCCAGGACGACAAGGGCTCCGCGGTCGAGGGCAAGCTCGCCGCGGACGGCGCCAGTTGGCAGCCGCTGCAGCATCTGGCGGGCTCCACCAAGTACAAGGTGCACGCCGTCGCCAAGGACACGGACGGCCGTGAGTCGGCGAAGGACACCACCTTCACCACGCTCGTCCCGAAGAACACCTTCCTCGGGCAGTACACGCCGGAGGACGGTGCGACGGTCGGCGTCGGCATGCCGGTCTCGATCCATTTCACCCGGGGCATCACCGATCCGGAGTCCGTCGAGAAGGCCATCACGGTGACCGCGGAGCCGGCCGTGCCGGTCGAGGGCCACTGGTTCGGCAACGACCGCCTCGACTTCCGCCCGGAGAAGTACTGGGCCGCCGGCACCAAGGTGACGGTGAAGCTGAACCTGGACGGCGTCGAGGGCCGTCCCGGCGTGTACGGCAAGCAGTCCAAGACGGTGAAGTTCACCATCGGCCGCAGCCAGATCTCCACCGTGGACGCCAGTGAGCACACCATGAAGGTCGTACGGGACGGCAAGCAGATCAAGTCCATCCCGATCACCGCCGGCGCGCCGTCGACCACGACGTACAACGGCCAGATGGTCATCAGCGAGAAGTACAAGGTGACCCGGATGAACGGCGCCACCGTGGGCTTCGGCGGCGAGTACGACATCAAGGACGTGCCGCACGCGATGCGCCTGTCCGACTCGGGCACCTTCATCCACGGCAACTACTGGGCCTCGTCCGGGACGTTCGGCTCGTCGAACGTCAGCCACGGCTGTGTGGGTCTGCGCGACGTCCGCGGGGCGTACGACGAGGGCACCCCGGCGGCCTGGCTCTACGACCGGTCGATCATCGGCGACGTGGTGATCGTGAAGAACTCCAAGGACCGCCAGATCGCTCCGGAGAACGGTCTGAACGGCTGGAACATGTCCTGGGCGGAGTGGACCAAGTAGTACGTCCCCCTTCCGGAAACGCCGGACCCGGTGCTGTGAGCAACAGCACCGGGTCCGTTGTCGTTAGCGCCGGTTAACCTGCCTCCATGACGACTGTTGCACTCGAGGTCTCCGAAGGCGTCGGCACCATCCGACTGGACCGCCCGCCGATGAACGCCCTGGACATCGCCATCCAGGACCGGCTGCGCGAGCTCGCCGAGGAGGCGGCCCGCCGTGACGACGTACGGGCCGTGATCCTGTACGGCGGCGAGAAGGTGTTCGCAGCCGGCGCGGACATCAAGGAGATGCAGGCGATGGACCACGCGGCGATGGTCGTACGGTCCCGGGCCCTGCAGGACTCCTTCACCGCCGTCGCCCGTATCCCCAAGCCCGTCGTCGCCGCCGTCACCGGCTACGCGCTCGGCGGCGGCTGCGAGCTGGCCCTCTGCGCCGACTTCCGGATCGCCGCCGACAACGCCAAGCTCGGCCAGCCCGAGATCCTGCTCGGCCTGATCCCGGGCGCCGGCGGCACCCAGCGGCTCTCGCGGCTGATCGGCCCGTCCAAAGCCAAGGACCTGATCTTCACCGGCCGTATGGTCAAGGCCGACGAGGCACGCGCGCTCGGTCTCGTCGACCGCGTCGTCCCCGCAGCCGAGGTGTACGAGCAGGCCCGCGCCTGGGCCGCGCAGCTCGCGAAGGGACCGGCTCTGGCACTGCGTGCCGCCAAGGAGTCCATCGACGTGGGCCTGGAGACGGACATCGAGACGGGCCTCGCCATTGAACGCAACTGGTTCGCGGGCCTGTTCGCGACGGAGGACCGCGAGCGCGGAATGCGCAGCTTCGTGGAGGAGGGTCCGGGCAAGGCCAAGTTCCTCTGAAACCGGGCAAGTTGGACACGTCGGCGCTGGGCGTCAACCCTGTGGCCGGCTTAGCCGAGTCTTAAAGGAGCCTTAAGGCTGAGCAGTCCGTTGCGCTGGGCGATCATCCGTAAGCAAGGCGTCAGGGCAGCTCAGCGCGTGCATGAGTGCCCAAATGGGGCCGGCGTCATATGCCATTGGGTCCCCAGGGGGCGGTTTTCTCGGGGGGTCCTATTCCCCTGGAACGCCCCCGGAAGCCGCTCATTGCGGCCATGATGGGGGCATGGCGGGCCTGGAGGGTGTGGAGCAACCGCGGCAGCGCGGCAGCGCTTCCGTCGGGCGGTGGGTGCCGGCCGTCGAGGATGAACTGGCGCTCAAGGCGCTGGAGTTGTTCGGTAACCCGACGGACGAGGAAGTCCGACTGCCCTCCCGCCCCGAATCCGCCGCCACCGCACGCCGGTTGACCCAGTGTGTGGTGCTGCGCCAGTGGGCGCTCTCCGCGCAGATCGCCGAGCATGCGGTGTTACTCGTCTCGGAACTCGTCGGCAATGCCGTACGCCATACCGGCGCGCGCGTCTTCGGGCTGCGGATGCTGCGCCGCCGCGGCTGGATCAGGATCGAGGTCCATGATCCCTCCCGCGGGCTGCCCTGTCTGATGCCGGTCCAGGAGATGGACACCAGCGGCCGCGGCCTCTTTCTCGTGGACAAGCTCGCCGACCGGTGGGGCGTGGATCTGCTGCCCCGCGGCAAGACCACCTGGTTCGAGATGCGGGTCTCCGACCGCTGAGCAGCCTGAGAGCAAGGGGTTGAACAACGGACCGGGAAACACGGAAGCCCCCTGAGCGGGGGCTTCCATGGAGCGCCGTGGACGGGGGGGTGTATCCACGGTCGCTTTCAACGACCTGGCCCGGGTCAATGGGGGTCGTGTCACCGACTATGGCAGACGGGGGCCGTGCCACCAAAAGTCCTTACCCGGATGCAAGCCTGCAAATCATGACATATTGGAATGGAATCACAGGTGAGGTGAGCCACCCGCCTGGCAATCGCTGAATAGATATCGATCTCGGCGAGTGATTCATTGATCCACTCGCCCTGGAGTGGGCCTCCGCGGTCGCGACCCGCAAACGTTCTGAATTTGGACAATCGTTATCTTCCGGGCGGTCCGCGCCTACTGTGCTTCCCGTGACCTCGATCGACCGCCGCAGGGCACTGCGCGCAGGAGTGGGTGCGGCCGTCGCGGGTGCCCTCGCCACGAGCTGCACCGACGACGGTCCCGCTCCGCCGCCCGCGCTGCCCGCCGCCCCCACCCCACCGTCCCGGGGTTCCCGTCCCGCCCCCGCTCCCCGCCGCTTCCCCGGACAGCCCGTCCGGATCGCGCACGGCCCCCGCGATCGGGGCCGGGTGGCCCTCACCTTCCACGGTCAGGGGGATCCGGCCGTCGCCAAGGCCCTGCTCGCCGAGGCCGAACGGGCCGGCGCCCGTATCACCGTCCTGGCCGTCGGCAGCTGGCTCGACGAGTATCCGGAGCTCGCCCGCCGGATCCTCGACGGCGGCCACGACCTCGGCAATCACACCCAACGCCATCTGGGCATCTCGGAGATGTCCGAGACGCAGGCGTACGCCGAGATCACCGGCTGTGCCGAACGGCTGCGCCGGCTCACCGGCTCCATCGGCACCTGGTTCCGCCCCTCCCGCACACGCGACGCGACCCCCCTTGTCGCCACACTCGCCCACCGGGCCGGCTACCCGCACGTCCTCTCCTACGACGTCGACTCCCTCGACTACACCAAGCCCGGTGCCACAGCCGTCACCCGCAATGTCACGGGGCGGATCCAGCGCGGATCGGTGGTGAGCCTGCACTTGGGCGTTCCGGACACGGTGGCCGCACTGCCCGCCCTCCTCGACGACCTCAACCGCCGCGGCCTGCGCGCGGTGACCACCACGGAGCTGCTGATCTGATGCACCCGATGACTCCCCTCGCCAAGCGGACCGCCGCGCTGCTCGCGGGCGCCCTGCTCGCCCTCCTCGCGGGCTGCAGCTCACCCGCCGACCGGACGGAGGCGCTCGCCACCAAGGCCGCCGCGCCGCCCGACAAGCGCGGGCATGTCACCCCGGCCTGGCTGCGCGGCATGCCGCCCGTGCTGGACCCGCACGACATCTACTCGGCGGACCGCCCGGGCCGGCTCTCGCCGGCGGTCAAGGGCTTCCCGTCCCGGGTGTACGTCCCCAACACCAACTCCAACACCGTCTCGGTCATCGACCCCACGACGTACAAGGTCATCGAGACGATCCCGGTCGGCGTCCAGCCGCAGCACGTCGTCCCCTCCTGGGACCTGAAGACGCTCTGGGTCAACAACAACCGCGGCCATACGCTCACCCCGATCAACCCGGTCACCGGCACCGCGGGCAAGCCGGTCGACGTGCACGACCCGTACAACCTCTACTTCACGCCCAACGGCAAGTACGCGATCGTCATGGCCTCGATGGACCGCGAGCTCGTCTTCCGCGACGCGCACACCATGAACCGGATCAAGTCCACCCCGGTCGCCTGCTACGGCGTCAACCACGCGGACTTCTCCGCCGACGGCCGGTACTTCATCGTCTCCTGCGAGTTTTCCGGGGAGCTGCTGAAGGTCGACACGGAGAAGATGAAGGTCGTCGGCCGGCAGAAGCTGCCCTTCAACGGTGCGATGCCGCAGGACGTGAAGCTCTCGCCGGACGGCAAGACCTTCTATGTCGCCGACATGATGGCGCACGGCGTATGGGTGCTCGACGGCGAGAATTTCACCACGCCCGCACTGCTGCCCACCGGCAAGGGCTGCCACGGCCTCTACATCAGCCGTGACTCCAAGGAGATGTACATCTCCAACCGCGGCGAGGGCTCCATCTCCGTCTTCGACTTCGCGCAGAACAGGCTGACCAAGAAGTGGAAGCTGCCGGACGGCGGCAGCCCCGACATGGGCGGCGTCTCGGCGGACGGCAAGGTGCTGTGGCTGTCCGGGCGTTACGACTCCGAGGTGTACGCCGTCGACACCAGGACCGGTAAGCAGCTGGCCCGTATCCCGGTGGGCAGCGGTCCGCACGGGCTGGCGGTCTATCCGCAGCCCGGGCGCTACTCACTGGGCCACACGGGCGTCTTCCGCTAGGCAGCGTGGGGGGGGGGGGGGCCCGCCCCCCCCCCCCCGACCCCCCGCGGGCGGGGGACCCGCGCCGCCGGCGCGCGGGGTGGACACAC